>CAYNXT010000110.1:0-5544 GCA_964401235.1 uncultured Planctomycetales bacterium | reverse complement strand
AGCCGGACGATCCACCCGTCGCGCACGAGGTGGTGCATGGCCTGGCGGAAGTAGCCGGACGACAAGCCCACGGAAGGCGCCACCTCACGGGCTGCGTCAGCGGTGAAGACGCGTAGCCCTTCCGCTGAGAGTTTCCTCACGAGCTCAATTCCTACCGTTGTATGTGTAATATGTTCTATAGGCATAGTTATCTCTCGTAAAACTTCTGCATGTCTAAAGCTATATAAAGTATACGTCTATAGTATGTTTTTGTCAAATCATCGCCATTAATAAGATATGAAGACTGCTGGATACGTCTGGTGGGTAACTTAAGCAGCGGTCCGAGGCTCCATCGCTAGATCTTCATGCGCTCCTTGCGCAGAAACTCGGCGGCTTCTTTGCCGCGCGTGGGATACTGGAACAAATCCAAATAGAGCTGCGTGTTGCAGACCACGGGCAGTTGCTCGATCATCTGCCGATGGTGCAAGACCCCCTCGTCGTAGGGCGTGATCACATGGACGGTGCCGCCAAGCTCGATGCGCTCAAGCTGCATTGCCTGCAGCAGGGTGTCGGAGAGCGGCTCCTTTAAATAGCAATGGACCTCGGTGAAGCGGGTAAAGGGTGCGACCAGCGAGGCCCCGGCGTGGAGGGTGAACGCGCAGGTAAGCTGCTGGGTGATGGCCGCCTGCGCGATCCGCGCCATCACCGCAGCCGGGTCTTTGAGCGGCGTGTAGAAGCTCTGAATCGTCGCCGGATTGATCCGGTACTCCCCGGCCCAGGCATCCAGCAAGGCGCCCGGGTCCCGGAGGCGCACCTGGCGCTGCTCCTGGATGAGGAAGCCCTGGGTGAGTAGCGTCTGGGTGACCTTGTAGGCATGGCCGATGCTCACCCCAGACGCCTCGGCCAGCTTGGCCACATCCCAGCGTGTCGTGTGCTGCTCAAGCAGCGTGCGAATGACCCGGGTGGCCTTGCGGCTGAAGAGCCGACGCAGCTCCCCGCGGGGGCGCGTCCGAGCTGCCGAGCAATCGCTCGCAGACGACTCCCTGCCGCCAGCTCGCGGCTGATCTCCTCGCGTTCGGCGAGGGTCAATCTCGTGTAACTGGGCATCTCGCGCAACTCCTTTCTCCTGGGTGGACCAGGATACCAGGTGTTGCACTAGAGACTTGAACTCAAGAAGACAATTCTTTCGTCGGACGCAAGCGACTCGTTCAGGGCTTGCTGGTGTCGGTCCGAATTGACGAGCGGTACGCCCACCTCTCCTACAACCCCGCCCTCACGCCTGAGCGCGACCGCGTCCCGATCTCCGATGGAGACCACGACGGCGGTCCCGACCGCAACGGGTCAGAACCGCCGCCAGAGGTTCTTACAGCTCAAAAATGGCTCCCCGGCCTATGCAATAACAAGAACTTTCAGATTGAAGGTTTGCATCGGACCAGCCAAACGGCAGGGGCCGTTATACTGCTCCCCATTAAGACAAGAGACCTGCTAAGCGAGTACAATGTGGCTGTCACCGATAGGAGGTGCAGCCATGCAACGCCGCAAGTGGGACGCACAGGCCAAAGCGCAGGTCGTGCTCCAAGGCCTGAAGGGCACAACGATTGCCGACCTCTGCAACGAACATCAGATCAGCCAGTCCCAGTACTACCGATGGCGTGACCAGTTCATGGCGAACGCCGCCAAGGCGTTTACCGTGCCCCAGCAGACGCGCCGGGAAGCCCACATGGCGCGGGAGATTGCCCGGCTCAAGACCTTGGTGGGTGAGCTGACGCTGGAACTCAAAAAAAGCGACGAGGTGTTCGCATGAGCCGGCGCCCATCCTCCACCGTGATCCAGCGCAACGCCGACCTCGTGGATCGCATCCGCACCCTGAAAGCTGACCACCCCTTCTGGGGCTACCGCCGCTGCTGGGCGCATCTCAAGTTCGTGGACGGCCTGCCGGTCAACAAGAAACGTATCCTGCGCCTGCTGCGCGAGGCCGAACTGCTGGTCAAGCCAAACCAACGGCTCAAAGCCACCCGAATCCCGACGAGAAGTAAGCCAAAACCCACCGCCCCGAACCAGTGGTGGGGCATCGACATGACCAAGGTCTGTATCGAGAGCTTCGGCTGGGTCTACCTCGTCATCATCCTCGACTGGTATACCAAGAAGCTCGTGGGCTACCACATTGGGCTGCAGGCGAGAGCCCAGCACTGGCTCCAGGCATTGGATATGGCGATCAACCGACAATGCCCGGCCGGCGTGCGCGGCCAGGATCTGCGCCTGATGAGCGATAACGGGAGCCAGCCCACCTCGGTCACCTTCATCAAGACCTGCGCTGCCCTGGGCATCACCCAGGCCTTCACCAGCTACAGCAATCCCAAGGGGAACGCCGATACCGAGCGGCTCATCCGGACGCTCAAGGAAGAATGCGTGTGGCTGCGGGAGTGGACGAGTCCTTTCGAACTCGCGGAGGCCGTCACAGCCTGGATCGAACGGGACTACAACACGGCCTATCTGCACTCCAGCCTCGGGTATCGGACGCCCACGCAGTACGAAGCCGAGTGGCACCAACGCCAGAGCCCAGCGCTTGTGGGCTGTGACCCATGCGCTGGCACTCCTCAGATCGCTGCCGTTTGCTTGGGCGGTGAGCTGCATCAAAGCGTCGGAGTCATTAATGATGAACCCTTTGAAGGGGAAGAGACATGAGAAGGTGCCCGAAGTGCACCACCGACCTCAAACCACGTTTGAGCGATGTTCTGTGTCCGCCGACCTTCAGGGGGCGGCCATTCATCAGGTGCTCAAAGTGCAACGCCAAGATTACCACTCAAGTCATACCGCATCTCGCCTTGTGGATCATTGGCACAATCGGGTTCATACCCGTCTTGCTCCTTGCGGGAAGGTATGATGGTTTTGGGATATCTCTCGTCGCCATCATTATCTACGGACTGCTTTTCCTGCTCACCTTTATGCAGTTTGTTCCCCTCCGAGTAGTCGATGAGGACGGGGCGATTTTTGTTCCCGAAAGGATCCCCGATCACGAAAGCGGTGTTCGACGAATGGTCGCCGACTCGCGCGGGGAACCCTACCATGCGCTTCGTACGTTCGAAGAAGCGAAGGCGTGCCCTGACGGTGTGGTGATCTTCGAGGGCGACTATGGGGGACAAATCTACGTAGTCGTGCCTGTGTCTTTGATCAAATGCACTGAACAAGAGCTGAAACAGCTTCTGAGCGATCTGGATGCGCTTGAGTGGAAGGATGAGAGTGGGGCGCGAGTCTACTACGAGCGCCGTCCTATAGGAAGTGGTGTGCCTGGCGGCATGGGCGGCGCCGTCGTTACTCAGGACATCTGGATACATCAGAACTTTGTGAAGCTCCAGTTAGACTCAGCCATCCGAGAGGTCCTCGGCGGCAAGCGAAAGACTCTGAAAGAATGAGCTAAACTCGCTTCTCCTTGGGAGCGATCCTGACGATCTGGAACCTGAACGTGTCCTCGAAATCGATTGGGTCGAGCACGGCTCAGGGAGCCGAGTATTCAATGACGCGCCGAAAAGATCAAAGGGAACGGAACAAACCCACAGCCACACAACTCGCTTAATGACTCCTTGACAAATGGGGAGCATTACAACCCAATGTATCCCATCAAGCAGAGAGCCATCCAACTCCACCGGCCCAAGCAGCGGCTCTATTGAGAGAAAGCGAATCTTCGCCGGAACCTGTTGCAGATCACGAATACGTGAAACGTAGGCCTGCGTTTCCACGGATACGCCTGCCCAGACTTGCTCTGGCCAGACTTGTTTGCCGTTCGGGGAATGGTCGCTCGAGCAAAAGTGTTGGTTTGACCACACACGCATCCGCTCGGGACGCTTTGTCAAAAGCTGAAAAATATGCCAGTTCGCCTGTCGCATAACATCGAAAACCCTTCCGATAAACTCATCTGGCACATCCTTATGAAACAGATCGGACATGGAGTTGACGAAAATCTTCCGCCGCTCTTTCCAGCGAAGCGGCAACTCTAATCTCTCTGGCCACAGCCTTAGGTCAAACCCCTGCTCGTAGGGATGACCTGGAACCCCCCGAAATCTTTCTGCAAATGTTTCGGCATAGCAGTGCTTGCATCCCGGGCTGACCTTTGTGCAGCCGGTGACCGGATTCCAGGTCGCATCCGTCCATTCAATTGATGAATATTCTGCCATCACATTCTCTTGTTCTGATACTTTCGGAAGATGTGATCAACGATGGTTTTCGCAACAGGCCGTTGCGAGGCAAAGAAAAGGTAATAGATGATCGCGTTGTTTGAGTTGCGCATTGGCAGCGGCTCCGAAACGTATTTGAAGCCATCGACTTCACGCAGCCTTGTTGAAAAACACTTTGCAATACTTGGATTGCCCTCTTTCAGATCATAGCCGAAGAGATCTTTGGTGTATGCGCACCTCTCCCACGAGTCATCTCCCCAATAGGCGTTCATTCTCTGCACATCTTCGGGGCGTACCTTCGTCCGGTCATGCCAAAGGACGTTGCGGTTCATATCGGCTATTGGAAAGTTCAAGAAGATTTCCAATGACGCCATCCTACCGGCTGTCTCGATAATCTCCCAATTCGAGTGGAGGCCGTAAGGATCCAGGAGACAGAGGCCTCGCCGGTACTGATCAAAACGTACTTGCGGGAAAACCTTCTGCTTCAAAATGAGATTGCTGTCGCCAAATTCAAGCTGGACATCCTTCCTCGAACCAATCAGTTTTCGCAAATGCTCAACCCTCTGATTATCTAGATCGATAAGGTAATACCGCTTAAACGGGGGTGATATCGAAAGTGCGTTGAGCGGGCTTCCCGGAATGAATTTACCTTCTTCGTGCTTGGATAGATGAAGACCAGCCCCTGCAAATGCATCGATATAGACATGCTCAAGCTCTGGGTTTCGCTGAGCGCTCAAAATCTTCGAGTACTCACGAGCGTAATCGCGGACAATATCGAGCTTGATCTCGGACCAATAACCTATCTCATCAAACCGCAATGTCCGTTCACTCGATGCCTGAGCGCTCATGGCAGGCGCGTGGAGGGCAATTTGCGAGCGCATGTTGCGCGCCGCTGTTGCATGAAAACCAGCCAGCCACTCGGAACAACGATGAGGCTGCATTCAGATCGTCAACAAACCTATCGCAAGCGTCGCACTTCTCGACCACGACCCACGGCCCTTTCCATGCCGGAATCTTGCACGAGGGTACGGCGGGAGCCAGTACCCCAGTTCCACCACAAGCTTGACATCGATTTCTGATTCGCCCGTTGCTCATTACTACGCTTCCCTCGAAAATCACTTGGTAATCATCCAGCGATCGTCCGCTAATCTAACCAATCCTTGCTTCTTGAGTTGTTGCTGCGCCGTCCTAACGGCATGCTTCCATTTCTTTCCAAACCGCTTACCATCGATAACCCGATCGACACTGTTGTCGCACAGGTCTGGATGAATCGCCTCAATCATCGGGTGCAACTGGATGGTGCTCAATGGACCGTGGCATTGCAGCAGATACAAGATTGTTTTCGCAAAGACGGTATGCAACGCACCGCCAGCGAGTCTTAGCCTTATCAGTT
>CAYNXT010000109.1:0-5707 GCA_964401235.1 uncultured Planctomycetales bacterium | reverse complement strand
GGCGGCAGTGTTGGCGCTGGAGCCGCCTCCGCCGCTGGCGGTGGAGCCTTGGGTGGCTCCGGAGCCGGCGCTGCCTTTTTTTCGTCCGGCTTTGTGCCGTTCTCATTTTTTTGGGCCGAAGTGGGAGGTGTGGCAGCGGGGGCAGGCAAGCGTTCCTCCAGGATCTTGCCGAGGTTATCGAACTTGCGTCCGACTTCCTCTTTGAATCCTTGGAGATCGGCTTTCATGCCGCCGACATCGGACTTAATCCCACTCACTTCGCCTTCAAGACGCTTGACTCCCTCACTGACTGGCTTGACCTTCGCCTCGATTTTGTCCTCAATGGCGGACTCAATCGAGACGACTGGCGGTGGGCCTTTCCTCGCTTCCGGGATTGACGCCGATAGCAGTATGCCCAGTTCCTTCAGTAGGGAGAATCGAGGAGCCATGGCGGGGTGAGGAGAGGTGAGCCGTTCGAGCATGATCGAACCGCACCGGACACCCCGACTGTCAACGTAGTTTAAGTAAAGATCAGGGAGGACGAAATCAACATCTACCCGATCCTTACCGCCAACTTGGATGTTGTTCTTTGTGTCAGGGTTGACAGGGTTACTAGGTGGGGCAGTCGTGGTAACACTGACCGCGGCCGAAGCCGGGCTATTGTTCCCTGCGGCATCCACGGCGACCACCGTGTAGGTGTAGGTGGCACCCGGAACGAGTCCGCTGTCGGTGAAGGTGACAGCGGGGGCAGCCACGGTTGTCACCAAGGCACTGCCGCGGAACACCCGGTATGCGGTGACGCCAATGTCGTCGGTCGCCGGGTTCCAGGTCAAAATGGCACCGGTACCGGAGAGCGGGGTGGCCAGGAGATTGGCCGGAAGACTCGGTGGAGTGGTATCACGTGGGGCTGGCGTTTCTTTCGTAGACTGAGATCCTACCTTGGGATCGGCATCGGGTGACGAAGTTGACGGCCCGCGGATGAGACTGGTTGCAATCAAACCAACAAGCCCCAAAACACCGAGGAGTACCACCACGACCTGCCATTTGAATTCTCTTGCAGGCGGCGGGGGTGGGGCTGCAGACGAAGTGCTGGTCGTTGCCGTGGCTGTTGCTGCCGGCGGCGTCGGCGGGCTCGATGGGACAGCTGCAGCAGCTGTCGCCGGCGTGGCAGCGGGAGCAGATGCTGCCCCGGGGGCGGTAACAGCAGTATCTGGTGTGGACATCAGAATCCTTTCTCCACCACTTTGGGTGGATTGGGTTGTAGTGAGTGGTGCGCCATTGGTTTGACCCGTTGGCTCACCAGTACCGTTGACGACTGACTGAACGGCTGACCCCAAGAGAAGTCGAAGTTGCGACTCACTGGGGGCGCCGACATCTCCCTTCAGTTGGAAGCCGAGGTAGTTCCAAGCCTCCTCACTGTCAGGTAACGCCGGGTGCAGCAGCCAGCGCAGGTCTGGCCGCTGACGGAGTTCCTTGCGCAGACGGTTGGGGACCATGCCCTCAAACTTAAGCCCGAGGGCCACCAAACGGTCCCCAAACCGTTGCCGCAGGTTTTCATGGAGTACTTTGACGTGCACTGATCACTCCTTTTTACGTCTTTGGACTCCTTTCGATCCGGTAGTAGACAAACTCTACAAACGAGGGCTGCGTGGCACCGGGCAGCTCAACTTCAATCTGCAAGGCGCCGGTTACGAGCCGACGTTTTTCCGGGTCGGGATGCGCCTGCTGACCGGGGGGGAAGATTTCGACCACACCGTTGATCGTGGTCTTGATCGTCAGCGCCTCGCTCTTCCGTAAATCAAAAGCACGCGCAAACTGCTCCTTCTCGCCTGGCTGCCAGAGTGGCGCCAGGTAGTTGAGCCGATC
Source organism: uncultured Planctomycetales bacterium (assembly GCA_964401235.1). Lineage (GTDB taxonomy): Bacteria > Omnitrophota > Gorgyraeia > Aquiviventales > Aquiviventaceae > CAYNXT01. The sequence goes on along the minus strand of CAYNXT010000109.1, from coordinate 3,862 downwards.
GCTGACCTGACCGGGTTGGAGGTATACGCGATGCACCGCCATTATCTCCGCCCGCCGGCCAACAATCGTCTCAACTTGTCCAGGCTGCGCCATGTTCATCGTCCACGGCGCGGGTGGCAACACCGGCTTCTGCCTGACATCGCAAACCATGACCCATCCAAAGTGGAAGGTTCCGTTCTGGTCGCGCTGAACCGCCGGTGCCAATGGGGAGGGCGTCTTAGGCATGGTGGCCTGGAGACCGAGGTTGACGCGCATCTCCTGCCCCGGGTCCCACTTGACCACGCTCCCTAAATCATTCGGGTTCGGAACCGATCGGAACTCGCACTCGTCGGCAAGCTTCGGCAGCCACCGCTGGAGCACCGTGCCATTTGCCACGGCCTCCAGAACAACCTTACCGAAAAACTGATCCGGGTCATCCAGCGGCCGTCCGATTGAAGACGGTGCCAGCTGCCACGTCCATCGGCCGACGAAATTGTAGAGGGGCGAACGGTCGCTGGTCAACTGCAGCACCGGCCACGACGCAGCACGCGCGTAGACCTCTTGGAGAGTGCTCTGGGCAGCTGTCAGCTTCGCGAGCCGTGTTGCCTCCTCGCCCATACGTTCGTGTAGAGGGATCTTCGCCTTTATCGCTTCCTCAGCAGCTTTGGCCACGGCTTCCTTCTCCGCCTGCTCCTGGGCGTTAATGTTTGGATCCAACAGCCGGAACAGCAGCCAGCCTTCAATCAGACCTTCAGCATCAACCTTGACTCGAACATATTCCTCGGCCTCGAATGTGAGGGAGAGGAACCGCGAGGTTGTTGGATCGCGTAAGACCAGGATGGTATCACCGGCCGAGAGCCGGTAGCTATGGAATTTTCCCTCGTCGTTGCGGAAGTCACGGGGACGGCCGGGATGGTGAATGGTCACCACGCGCGGCTGACGCGCCCGCAGATCATCGAGCTCAGATTCTTGATTGAGCTTGCTCTTCTGCTCCCTGAGCTCACTTTCGACCCGTTCCTTGAGCGCCCCAAAAATGCCCTGCGGTTGCGTTGTTGCACCCGGGGGCATTTGCGCAGCACCCGGTCGCTCAAGCAACATGATCGAAACTGCCGCCGCGCCCACCAGCACGATGGTAGAAGCGGTAACCGCCGCGGTGTACCACCACCCTTTGGGCGCACGCCGAAAGATGCGCAGGGAAATGGCGAGCGCCACGATCAGGGCGGAGATCGCGCCGGCGGTTGTCCCGAGCACGCCGCTGAGAGGCGGCACCATGGGGAACGCCACTAACCCGATGGCGGCAGCCAGCGCCAGGACAGCCGCGGTCACCATGACACTCCACAAGACTTGGCGGAGCCAAGTGGTGTTTTTCGGCACCACCAACACCGCCAAAGACCAGACGGAAGTCATCCACAGACCGACCTGCCAGCCGAAGCTGGGTATCGCGAGGAGACCCACCACTACACCGATGAGCCAGAACACTACTCGAATCATTCTTTGACTCCTTTCTGAGTTTCTACGTTCCACGACCGATGCGTCTCAACCACCGTCGCACCACCGGCATCCCTTCCACGAGCACGCGTCCAGCGGCGCTCACCACTGCTTCAGCTCCAATTTCCTTAACTAACTCACGACGGAAACTTGTTGGTTCCGCAGTGACCGTAGGAGGTGAAACTGGTCCAGCAGGCAATGACGTCGGGGGAACCGTCACGGAGGGTGCGGGGGTAACGCCAGCGACCACCGCTGGCGTCCGTTTCCGGCTCACCCATGACCAGAGCCAAGCCCCAAGGGCGAAGGCTTGATCGCGCCGGCACACAAGGTTGGCAAAGATCGCCCAGATGAAGGTTGCCAGCGAGACCCAAAACCAACTGTCGCTTCTTGGGTAGAGAGGCAAAACGGCAGCCGCTGACGGTGGTTCAGCAGGTGCACCAGCAGATCCGAGTAAATCATCGAGGAAAGTACCATGGTAGGCTTCCCGGGCAGTGGCCACGATCGACGTCCAGCAGCGCGAAAGCCAGCCGGAAAAATCGCCAATATCGAAGTACCAAGAACCCCCGTGGAAGCCAGCCGCAACAAACACCGCCACCCACAACCAGAGCGCCTGCCACCCCCAGAAGTTGCTGCGAGTACCGGGGAAACGCCGGTTGTCGCGTTGCGAAAACCAGTTGCCCCAGAACCCACCGTAATGGCGCCAGTCGCGAACGATCTCCGACAACTTCTGCGCCCAGCGGTAGGACCAACAGCCAATGGCTATCGCCACATTACTGACGATAAGAACCCCGCCGCAGATCCAAAAGAAAGCTTCCGGGATCGCCCGGTACCCTGCCGTCAGGACGTACCGCAGCATGGCAACAATGGAGATCGCTACCATCAGCGGCAGGCACGAGAAGGCGAGGCTGAGCGGCCAGTTCTCCCGTTGCCACGGCCGCCGCCGAAAGTCGTAGTACTGGTAGCGCACCCCAAGCACCGCGAAGCCGCCGATCCAGGATGCTAGGAGCACTCCGAAGAACACGAAGGCATTGCCGAACCAGACCATCGTTGAAATCTCCTTTATGACCACAGGGTCTTCCATGGGTTGTCGTAAGGACCAACCGGATCCGCCTGGTAGCGGGTCGGCTTGCCCGGGAGAAAAACCTCACAGGATGAGACCCCTACGTTTCCATCCTCGGAGTCCGCGAGAGAGAATCGGACCGTCCGATCCTCTTCACGGTAAGGGGCACGAGCGACCGTTCCCTGTGGTTGGATGGTGAACGCCGGCCTCGTGGCCTGGATGGGATCAAAAAACCAGACGCTGGCCTCGCGACCCTGGGGTTCACACGTCCCAACAGTTCTGAGAAATCGCACCAGGAGTTCCCACTCCTGACGCTCGTCATCTTCATCGCGGACTGCATCCAACTTGTAGCTGGCCGACTCCGCACACTCCGGGCACTTCTGACCGCGCGGGAAACGTTTGTGATGCTTTGGACACTCCTCGGTGCAGTACGGACAATGCATCACATTCGCCTCAAGCCAGTGATCACAGGTGGGACACCGGTGCTTGCTAGAATTCCACCCACACACCGGACAGGTCGTCTGACCTAACGGCAGCGGATTGTCGCACGCCAGACACTGGGGTAGCTTGCCTTGCTTTTTCTGCAGACAAGCTTGACAGAGCTCTCTGACGCGCACGGCGACATGACAAGTAGGGCACTCCCAGTACATGGGGTACTTTGGGTGCTTGGTGCTGTTCGGACAAGGCTCTCCTGGCTTCTTTCTCTCCCCACAGTACGTACAGACTACCAAACCGCCCCCACTTTTTCCTTTTGCCATGATGGCACCTCCTACACAGATGTGCTTGCTTTCCAAGACCGACGAATCAATCTAAAGCGTCAAAAGATGACCACCGTGGCACCTCTTTGCTTTTACGCTTTGATTGTCAAGGAACTTGCCAATTCAAAAAATATTTTGATTAGGCAATATTGATTGTTGCCATATTTATATTTTTTTGTCAAGATTGATGGAAAAATAAAAAACTGGAAAATAATCCAGAATTATTATATGTCTTAAATTAGCTAAAAAACGACTCTACAAAATCTCTCACGGAAGGAGATTACGTTAGTCTTAGTAAATCCCTTACCCTAACGCAGTCAATACAAATTTGACCAGGGCATAACTCGTAAATATCACGGCCAGGCCGATGGCCGCCCAGAGGATAATCATTTTTCCCTTAGAAACCCGCTCGGGGTTGCCGACGGACGTCATCCACATGAAGCCGCCCCACATGAAAACCAACAAAGCGATGGAACCGACTACGCCGAGGGATACGCCGATGACGCGACCAATGAGATCGCGTGGGTCTTTAATGCCGATGGGATTTTCCAGGAGAACCGGCGCCGTTTGGGCTGGC
>CAYNXT010000108.1:0-5726 GCA_964401235.1 uncultured Planctomycetales bacterium | reverse complement strand
GAGGGTTCATCACCACCTGTCAACCCATCGCGGCCGATGCGGTGCAGGTGGTGCCCAAATAATGAATAGACGAGACGGGATTTTTCTTTGCTTTCTCCTCACGCTGGCTGCCATCGTCATCGGCCAACCCATTTGTGCTGCCGCGTCGTCAGCACAAGCTCGGTACACATTTGATGCTGTTTCCGGGCCACAGATTCAGGATGAAGCCGGCACGGCCTCCGGCACCTTCAAAGGCACCCTCAGTGGCACCAGCCACCTTGCCGCCGAGCGCGGCGGCCAAGTGCTGGTCCTGAATGGCACCAACAACTACGTCGATCTCCCGCTCAACGTCTCTGAAACCGCCTACACCATGGCGCTGTGGATTAAACCCAATTGCAACACCTGCGGCCTCGTGCAGGTCTCCATGAGTGCGAGCAACCCACTCACCGTCACCACGCAGGATCGGACCGTGTATCTGCGCGGGGGCTACATCCAGGCGCGGGTGGACAGTGAGATCATCGGTAGCTTCACCGCGTTACCCACACGCGATGGCAGTAGCTGGTATCACATCGCGCATGTCATAGGTCCTAGCGGCCAGCAGCTCTATGTCGATGGCCGGCTCGTCGCCCAGGGTAAGCGCACCCGCTCGAGTTTTACCTCGCAGACCGGCGTGCATTTGGGTGTCTCCCGGGATGCCTCGCCCAGTTACTTCAAAGGCCGCCTCGATGAGGTCCGGGTGTATGACCGAGCGCTCTCCGCGAGCGAGATCGCCCAGCTTGCCGGGGGCGGGCAGGGAAATGGTGGGGCGGCAGGCGTCTCCACGGACTTTGAGATCCGGCATGTCGGTTCGACCCCGACGGAGATTGTCGTAACCTGGACACCGCTGGCTGATGCGGTCGAATATACCTTAGAACGCAGTATCGCCCCCGTCTTTCTCCCGGCTGTAACTACCAGCTATACCCTGCCTGCCACGACCACCACTTATGGCGATACCGGGCGGCCGCTAACCGACGGTGAGCGCTTCTTTGCAACTCCCTATCAATCTGCCTCCGAATACGGGTTGGCCGACCAAGACTATTATTACCGAGTAAAAGCGACACTCTCGAATGGGCAGAGCCGCTACACTGACACTCCCTCACCTGGACGGGTCAGAGCGCGAGTCGCGTTGACTCCTATACGTGGCATTGAAGGTGATCTGTGGGCCGACGTCGTGTTGGGCCAGCCAGACTTTTCCCAGAACGTGTTTATTAAGCCCATGCCGAACACTACCGATCTGGCGGGAGGGATCCTGATTGATCGCATTCCGACGAATCCGCCCACTCCGAATCGTGTCTACGTGGCGGATATTAACAACAATCGCATCTTAGGGTTTTCCCATCTAGGCACCTGTCAACAGACCGGTTTGCAATGCACCATCGATGCGGACTGCGGAAGCGGAAGGCAATGTCTGCTACAGCCTACCACACTCCAGCCGGATGTCGTATTAGGCCAGCCGGATTTTGATCATGCTGCCTGCAACGGCGATGGAACCATTCAATCGTTTCGGACCCGTCCTCCGGCCAGCGCCTCCTCGCTCTGTCTAAGTTATCCTGGCGGTTTGAGTCCTCGAGAAACTGTGCTCTGGATGACCATGGCCATTGATGCGAACCATAACCTCTATGTGGCGGATTCGTTGAATCACCGGGTGCTCATGTATGAAGACCCATTCACCCATGATTCAGTTGCCGATGAGAAGTGGGGCCAAACGAACTTTGCGGATAATCAGTGCAATCAAGGCGGTGCCGCGACCGCCAGCACGTTGTGTCTCTCCCATTCAGGTCATCGAGGGGTTGCCTTGGCGTTCGATGGGGCTGGGAACTTGTGGGTTGCGGATGCCGGGAATAATCGAGTGATTCGCTATCCCCGAACCGCCGCCGGCCTGCCAAGCGAAGTCGCCGATGTCACGATTCCCGTCCTCAACCCTCTGGGATTGCAGGTGGCGCAGGATGGCACCATCTATGTGACGGCAGGACTTCCTGACTATTCGTCGCCGACTCGCGTGCTGAAGTATCCCGCTTCGGCGATACAGGCTGGAGCGCCAAATCAAGCGGCTACGCTTGTGCTTGACACTCCAACACTCAATCAACAGCTAGGCCTGCTCTACGAGTATGCCGAGTCCAATTTCAAAGGGATCACCCTAGATCCCTTTGGTTCAGGCCTGTGGTTACAGGCGCGTGGCACCAGCTATTTCCATGATTTCGCCCAGGCCAGGATTACCAAGGCCGTCAAGGGCAGCGAGGTCCGCGGTCTGGATTTTGATGCCGCCGGGAATATGTTCGTCATCAACGCCTGGAGTAGCGCTGGGCTCCAGCGGTATCTTGCAAGCCAAATCAATCCCCCCTCGCCTCCACCCCTCCTAGCCATTACGACTCCAGGCCAGGCGGTGTTACAATCCGCTCTCTGTGTTGGAGATTGGTGTGATTTCTCTAACACGGTTGAGACCCTGCCTGGCGTGACCGGCATCGCCCTCAATAACACGCAGCTCATCGTGACAAACAAGTATAACATCCAGTTTTGGGATGACTATAGTACATTGGTGACGAGCGGTCAGAACCCCAGCGGCATCTGGAAGTGTTCAGGGTGCGAGCACTACGCCTCTCCGAAAATCGACACCAGTGGTCGCTTGTGGATTTCTGTGGCAAGGCCGAACAGTCACATCATGCGTTTTTCACCAGGATTACTTCGCTCAACTTCTACTCGGACAACCATTAATGTGACGACGTTGAAGACCAAGGAAGGGGTTGCGGTGACCCCCGATCCCTTCTACCAAGACTTCATCCACTTCGCTCCGATCGGTTCTGGAGACGCCATGTGGCTGGTGGATTCGAGTGGACGGGTGATGCGGGTCGTGAATGTGGATAGCGCAAGCCCCTACGTCGATGTGGTGATCGGCAAGCAAAGTCTCAACGGGCCCATAAGTTGTGGAGAAGCTTGGGCAGAGTATCGCGCCGACACCTTGTGTTACCCGACTGACGTCAGGCTTGATAGTTCGGGGAATCTGTGGGTGGTTGATCAGCCTGTAAGTCAGGATGGAATTGGGACGCGTCTGTTGCGCTACGATGCCCAAACCATCGCCGATGCGACAGCCGGCGCTTCCGGAACTGTTTATGGCATTGCCGCCTCGGCAGTCTATGGGACCCAGGGACGCTTTGATGCTCCCACAGGTTGCCAGGGTAGCACGAACCTTCTGGACGTTGAGAACGGCTGCCATCTGCATCTGCCGGCGTTTGACAGTGCAGGCCGCATGGTAGTCGGCAGTAACCCCTATGCCAGTCCACGGTTTCCGCTCGTGTATCTCAATCCAAAAATCAATATCCACCCTGATTTTACCTTAGCCGACTATGCCTCGGCCAACACCGAACTCCTCTTTGATCCTGAGGGTAACCTGTACGTCGGCGACTGGAACTGGAATCGAGTATTGATCTATCATCGACCATTCGCCAATCTCTTTCCCCCGCTGGCCGTAGCGGATGTGACCGCCCCGACAGTGGCCATGAACCATACGCCGGGGACACCGGGCGTGGGCCAACCGGTCGCGATCGTCGCGGCGGCAAACGATCCGGGGCCCAACGCCAGTGGCGTGGCGACGGTCGATCTCTACATTGACAACATCATCGTGAGAAGTTGCTCAGGGACACTCTGCGGAGCGGGTCCGACGGTATACTTGCCAGGGACACATACCTATTACGCGGTGGCGCAAGATCTTAAGGGCAATACGAACCGGGAACCTTCGACCGGGACGAAAAACTTTACGGTCAACGCCTCCTCGGATAGAACCAAACCGGCATTGTCCGTCATTCACTTCGTTCCTGATCCGAACGAGCCTTTACTAATTGGCCTGAAGGCGGACGCTCAGGATCCAAGCGGTCTTGCCCGTATCGAAATCTATCTCGACGGCATTCTGAAAAAGGTATGCGCGAGCAGTCCCTGTATTATTAAGCCAGAGATTTATACGGTGGGCTATCATTCGTATGCGGCTCAGGCGCGGGACTGGGCAGACAATCTCGCATTGGATCCTCTCAACGGGACAAAGTCGTTTAATGTTCCTGATTTGATCCCTCCCCAGGTTAATGTTACGGCTAATACTCCGTCGCCAAGCGGATCGGTCACCATTACCTCGACTGCAAATGATGCGAGCAGGATTTCTCAAATTGAGATCTATATCGATGATTATTTGGAGGAAGCGTGTTTGAGGAAGGATTTTTGTGAGGTGACGAAGACCTACACCACTCCAGGCCAGCATCGGTATTATGCCATTGCCCATGATTGGTCCGCCCAGCAGAATGAAGCGAGCGATCCTTCCGATGTCGGGGGACGAGCGTACAAATACTTTACGATTGCTTCGGTCGATACGAGACCTCCTCAAATTAGTAATGTTGCGGTGACCCCAACAGGAGCTCGGACGGCTGTCACTTCCAACGTGACGATCGCTTGGACCACGGATGAACCAAGCGATTCTCAGGTCGAATACGGTTTGAGCGCCGGCAACTACAGTCAACGATACCCGATCAATCCCGACCCTGCCATGGTGACCAATCATGCGGTAAACCTGACTGGCCTAAGTGCGGCTACCACCTATCACTACCACGTCAAGTCTAGCGATGCGGTCGGTAACCTCGCCACCAGCGGGGACTTCACTTTTACGACACCTGCCGCTCCTGATACGGCCGGGCCAAGTCAGCCCGCGAACCTGACCCTCGGCAGCCCAACGTTGAATTCCCTCATCGCTACCTGGGCACCCAGCACTGATAATACTGCCGTCAGCAGTTATCGCCTCGATGTAGCCACCAATAGCGCCTTTACCACTACCAGCTTTGTGAACGGTTACCAAGATCTGGATGTGGGCAACGTCCTGAGCAGGACGATCACCGGCCTGAATTCCAACACCCTCTACTATGCCCGCGTGCGGGCGTACGATGCGGCCGGGAACTTTAGCGCGTATAGCGCCACGGCTACCCGCACAACTGCCTCCGATATCACCCCGTCGGAAACAGTTCCACCAGTCGTTACTATTACTCATAGTCCCCAGGGACCCATTGGGCCCACGACTTATGTGACCGTAACTGCGGAGGCGAGAGATCCCAGCGGCGTGGCGGAAATTCGCATATTCATCAATGGCGTGCTTAAGAAAAGCGTGTGCACGGCCCAGACCCAACCGCCGCCAACAACCGTCTTCTGTCAGACAAGAGCAAGCACCTATCCAGTGGGGACCTTTCGGTATTTCGCTGATGCGTTTGATAAGTACAGGAATCCCGCGCGCAGTACGCAAGATAACACCACCGAGTTTACCGTTAGCGTCCCATCGACCTTTGCATACTCGCTAGAAGCGGCCAGCCCGCCGGCCGTGATGGCAGGCCAAGCCATCAGCACCCCGATTGTGGTGCAGAAAACCCAAGGCGCCGCCCAAGCCGTCACACTGATGGTCAGCGGGCTGCTGCCTACCGGCGTGACGCCGCAGTGGGGGGCATCAGGGAATCGCTGCACACCCAATCAAGGCCCTTACACAGACTTCTGCATCCTCTCCTTGACGCTCGATGTAGCAGCCAGCGTCCAACCGGGAACCTATGCCTTCACCATCACGGGCACTCCAAACGGGGTCACGCTCCCCTCGAAGCTGAACCTCCTGGTGCTCCCCGCCGAGGTGCCTCCTACGGTGCAGATCAGCTCCCCAAGCCCCACGATTCCCGTCGGCCAGGCCATCGTCTTCA
>CAYNXT010000107.1:0-5728 GCA_964401235.1 uncultured Planctomycetales bacterium | reverse complement strand
CAAGACCGCTCGGATCACATGTTCCACCCGCGAGACGTAGACACCTGTATTCCCTACATTGCGTGCACGCCACCAAGACTGCTCGCATGATTGCTGCTGATCTCGCCGAAAGCCGATTCTGCTCGTAACTCTTTGTCGTGCTCAAGTTCCCGCTTCAAGCCATCGAGGATATGCCCATCAATCCGTTTCCATTGGAATGGCCTCGGACAGCAGCTCCTCTCCGAACCGTCGCAGGAGATCGGGAAATCGCGAACTCGGGGACAGCCACCAATCTCTCAAATGAGTGGCTGTCCCCGAATTGTTCCGCTAAATCACCCGGTCGTTGCCGCCGTCGATGGGAATTTGCGCGCCGGTCGTCTTGGCGAACACCGGCCCGGCCATCGCACAGGCCAGCTCCGCCACGTCGCGTGAGGTAATTTCCACCCGCAGGAGATTGCGGGTCTTGTACTCCTCCACCCGCATGCCGTACTGCTTCGCGCGCTGAGCCAGCACGTCAGGCGTCCAAATCGCGGTGTCAAACACCTGGTTGGGATGAATCACGTTCACTCGGATGCCTGCTGCGCCAAGCTCAAGGGCTGCCACCCGGGCGAGCTGTGTCAGTCCGGCTTTCGCGACCGAGTAGGCTGACGCCCCAGGACCTGGTGCCGGCACGTTCTTTGAAGCCACAATAATCACCGCCGGCTCAAGGCCAAGCGAAAGATACGGAATGCACGCCTGCAGCAGCAGTTGATGACTGCTGAGGTTCACCGCTAGGCTGCGCTGCCAGGTTTCCGGACGCATGTCCGCAATCGCCTCGCTATCTGGAAACATACCGGCGTTGCTAATGAGGATATCCAGGCCGCCGAAGCGCTGGATGGCTGCTGCGACCGCGCGCTGCACCTGTATGGCATCGGTGACATCGCAGACAATCCCGAAGACGCCTGGTGGCTGACTGCTGCGCGTAATCGCCGGATCAATGTCTAGTCCGACGACAACCGCGCCGTGGGCGCGCAACCGCTCAACGCAGGCCTTGCCGATGCCGCTAGCGGCTCCTGTGACCAGTGCGATCTTGCCCTGCAGCACCGGGAGTATCCCGGGCCGCTTCAGTTTCGCCTGTTCCAACGTCCAATACTCTACGTCGAAGATATCGCGTTCGGAGAGTGGCTGCCAACCTCCCAGCGCTTCAGCCCACTGGATGGCGCGCATGGTCTGCCGCGCGATATCTGAGACGATCGTGACATCCTTGAGCGTGCGACCGAAGGTGACGCTGCCCTGTTGCGGCCAGAGCACCCAGCGTGGGGCCGGATCCAGGGCGGTAAGACCGTTACCGGCATGCCGCTGAAAATAGTCCTGATAGGCCTTGGCATAGTGTGCGGTCGCCTGCTCCGGGTCCCCCTGCAAGAGGGCAGGCACGCGTTTGGTGCGAATGACATGATCCGGCGTGAGGGGGCCGCGCGTGGCGATCGAGGCTGCGTCGGGGCGCGAGGCAAATTGCGCCGCTTCAGCGCTGTGGTCCCACAACGAGATCATCGATTGGCCTGCCGTCGTGGAGACGGCCCGACGCAGGCGGGCGAGCGTGTGAAGGATTTCGGCTGATGGCTCAGACGATTCAGGCTCGCGTGTTATCGAGTTGAATCTAGCGCCCTGCTGCTCGAGAGACCGCTCGGCCTCGGAAACTAAGCGGATCATGCGTTCATAGCTGGTCTTGGCATCTTCGCCAAAGGTAAACACGCCGTGATGCTGCAGGATGATTCCTTCAAGCTTGCTCCAATCGACGGTACGCGTCTGTTCATACACCGCCTTGGCCAGCAAAAAACCCGGCATGACATAGGGCACCAGCAGCACACGCTCGCCGTAGAGCTGGCGCAGTCGCTGCTCGCCGTCTTTAGTGTTGGAGATGGCGACGACGGCATCGGCATGGGTATGATCAACGAAGCGCAGCGGGATAATCGCGTGTAGGATCGTTTCGACCGAGGGGGTAGGTGCCTGCGGATCGGTCATCGCGGCCTTGAGCAGCGAGACCATATCTGGGTCATTGAGTGTTGAAAGGCCTGCCAGGCGCTTGGCCACGTCCAGCTTCACGGGCGCAAACCCCGCCGCTTCAATCGTCGCCAGGTCCCAGCCACTGCCTTTGATATACAGCAGATCTTCGGTATCACCCAGGAGATTGGTCACGCGCGCCTTGACGGAGGTGTTGCCGCCGCCATGGAGGGCGAGTGTCGGCTCCCGCCCCAGCAGACGCGAGCTATAGACCCGTATCGAGAGCGGATCGCTGAGCTGGCCTGCGACTTCCTGCGGATTCCATCGGCTGTTCATTGAGGGGGTGGCGCGGAGAGTATTATACACCAGCGATGAGCCGAACGGGCGTCCCTGCAAGCTGACGCCGCGCAATGTCACCACGGAACAGTAAAACTCCTGCACCGTGCACGAAGCACGAACTGCCCTTAACAGCAGCGGGCGTTTAGTCGCCCGCCTGGGAGATGTTCACGAGATCTACGGCTTGGTTGAGAACGCGCGCTTTACGCGGCCTTCACAACGTTTGTTGCCTGCGGACCTTTCGGGCCGCTGGTCGTCTCAAATTCCACGGTCTCGCCGTCCCGCAGCGACTTAAACCCGCTGCCTTGGATCGCCGAGTGGTGGACAAAGACGTCCTTCGAGCCATCCTCCGGGGTAATAAACCCATACCCCTTCTGATCGCTGAACCACTTCACGGTTCCACGTGCCATCTATACAATCACCTCCCTTCCTTCTTAGACTTAATGCTTCACCCAATAGACGATCCGACCCTGCGTCAGATCGTAGGGGGAGAGCTTCAGGCCAACCATATCGCCCTCGAGGATCTTCCGGGATTGAAACCGGATTTTCCCCGCGACGTACGCCAGCACCAAATGTCCCCCTTTCAGCTCCACACGAAATCGCGAGTTCCGAATCCGCTCGATCACCTTTCCCTCGACACCGATCGCCTCTTCTTTTGGCATCTTGAGTCCTCCTGGGGTTGGGGTGCGCGGAGAAAATAAAAACCGCGGAGCATCTCGCAGCTCCACGGATTGTCTCGGTAAGTGAAGGCTGAAAATACGGTGACATCTTAGCACACGAACGTCCGCCTGGTCAATGGCAATCAACCCACATCGCCGGATATCATACCACCGACGGGGGCCGGTTCCAACAAAACGTGGAGCAAGCAGCTCCTCGGCCGTCCGTTAGAGGCGTCTCGGTCTTGAACTCAAGCTGTCGGAGGCTGCGCTGAGGCTTCAGCGTCCCGTTGTCTCTTCTTCTCCGCTTGGCGCTGCCGTTTGGCTTCCTGTTTTTGCTTCTTCTCTAGATCTCTCTTGCGCCGTTCAAACTGATAGTTCGTCTGGGCCATCGAACCTCCTTTCTATCCTGGTTCCATGGTACCGCGCAACCTGGGAACAGTCCACTGGTGGGTGCCCTCGATTGTGCCTACAAGCCATTTCAAAACTTCCCTTCACACCACAGAGCCACAGAAATCCACAGAGACACAGAGGAGGCCTCGTCGGATGTCCTCTGTGTTTCTGTGGCCGTTCTGTGTTTCTGTGGTGTCATCTTGGGTTTTGAAATGAGTTCTAGGTCGTTTCTAGGGGAATCTTCTTGCGAGGGGGTGGAAAGAGGGCGTCGAGCTCCTTAAGATCCTCATCAGTGAGACGAAGCTCCAAGGCCTCTCGGTTCTTGCGCACGTGAGCGATGGTGCCTGACTTGGGAATCGTCAGCGTCTCTGGCAGGCGAAGGATCCAGGCCAACGCAATCTGGCCTGGCGTGGCTTTGTGCCGGCGGGCGATTGACCGAAGCTTCTGATGCTCGATCAGCCTCCCCTGATTCAGCGGCGAATACGCCATGATAGGCAGGCGATGCTGGCGACACCGCGGTATCAGGTCCCATTCGATGCCGCGATGCTGCAGGTTATAGAACACCTGGTTCGTCGAGATATCTCGGCCACCAGGCACATGCCAGAGCTCCTCAAGGTCCGTGACATCGAAGTTGCTCACGCCATAGGCCCGGATCGCGCCGTCTCGCTGCAGCTCCTGGAAGGCCGCGAGCGTTTCGCGCAACGGCACGCGCTCGCGCCAGTGCAAGAGATACAGATCAAGAGAGTCCGTTCGCAGCCGCTTGAGACTTTGGTGGCACGCTTCTACGGTGCCACGGCGCGTGGCGTGATGTGGTGACACCTTACTGACCAGAAAGACCTCATGGCGGCGACCCTCGATGGCCTCACCGAGGAGCTCTTCCGCCTTGCCATCGCCATACATTTCCGCCGTATCAATGAGCGTCATCCCCAAATCGAGCCCGAGGCGAAGGACGGCGATTTCGGTGCGGCGCGCGGATCGATAGATGCCGATTTGCCATGTGCCCTGTCCCAGCACCGGCACGCGCGCGCCCGAGGGCAGTTGCACGGTTCTCATTGGAAAACAAGGGGGCTGTTTTCACCGCTTGCGGCGGATCAGGGCGTCAAGACTCCAGATGCCACCGCCTTGCGCAGCCATATACAGGAAAATAAAACAGAACAGGACGGCAGGCTCGCCGTGGTTTTGAACGGGCCACATGCCCTGCGGCGCATGAAACTGCCAATAGGCAACAGCCATTTCACCGGAAAGAATAAACGCGACAGGCCGGGTGAAGAGACCGAGCATGATTGCTAGCCCCCCAAAAAACTCAAGCGCCCCGCCGATTCCGATCTGGGACAAGAGCGGCGGTTGTCCCCCCATTTCTAGGGGTATTCCACCAAACCAGCCGAGCAACTTCGTGCTCCCAGCATGGAAAAACAAGAGCCCCGCGACCACCCGAAGCAAGAAGTACGTCACCTCTTTCGCCCGCTCTCTATTCATCGACTGCCGCCTCCTCGTTGACACGTAACTCAGACATTTCGAATGATGTCACCGGAACTCGAAACACGTTAACTGGATTTCTCTAATCGCTCCGCTACCCAGAGCTTGATGACGGATTGCCGGGGCACACCGAGCCGATGAGCCTGTTTGTCCAGTGAATGGATCATCCAGATGGGAAAATCCACATTCACACGCTGGTGCTCCTGCCCCCGCCGCTTGGCCGCTGATAGTTTGAGATGTCGCGTAATATTTTCCCCACTGTCAAATTTCCTGTCGAACTCTCTAGCTTTCATAGATCTTGACCTCCTCTCGTCTGGACTGCCGCACTGCAATAAGCCTGATCCGATCGCCGCGATACGTTACGATGGCCGACCAATGAGTTTCCTTGATACGCCCTAGCACCAGAAAGCGCGGTTCATCCGATGTGCGCGCGGGAATCTCAACTAGATCAGGATCGTCCCAGAGTACTTGCGCTTCGATGAAATCAATGCCGCGCTTGGTCTTGTTGGCAAGACTCTTGTTGCCATCAAATTCGAATTCCATCGCTTATAATATACCATAACTATACCGAAACGGTTTAAAAACTACTCTACGCACAAAGCAACAAGCCACTATCCTCTTCAGGACAATGGCTTATCGCCTACTTACGACTGGTGGAGCGCGCCCTGCGGAAGCGGCGTTTCGAGAAACTGCCGCAGACTGAACCCCGGACTCCCCACTGTCACGGTCTTGGCTTTCGCGTAGCGCTTGGCAAAGGCGGCCAGGCCAGGCTGCGCCATCCGAGATTTCCCGCTCTTGACCTCAACGGCCGTCACCCGCGCCCCGCGGCGGACCACGAAATCCACTTCCTCCATCCCTTCCCGCCAGTAGAACACCTCAAGGCCTTCTTCGGCCCCGCGATTGACCAG
>CAYNXT010000106.1:0-5774 GCA_964401235.1 uncultured Planctomycetales bacterium | reverse complement strand
GCGGCTGCTGCGGACGTGGGGGCCTGGCGCGGCTCCCTGGCGAAGAGCGCAATCGCCTCCGCGATGTGCGGGAGGGACTGCCGCAGGCACTCGAACGAACAGTACGATTCCCACGGCAGCACGTTGTAGCGGCCCTGGCCAAAGAGGATCGGTTGCCCGCAGCGGTAACACGTCACCATGATCTCTTCGGTCCGTTGCGTCTGTTCCATCGTCAATACTCCGGCTGGTGGCCGAGCCACGACTGGTACCAATCCTCGGCGAAAATTTCGTCCAGCTTCCTGGCGATCTCCGCATCCTCTACGAGCAGCATCAGCTCTTCATTCCGTGCCAGGCCGTTGTAGCTCCAGTTGACCGAACCGGCAAACAGGCGCTTGCCGTCCACGATCGCCAGCTTGCGGTGCATCTGGGCCGGTTTGTTGACCGGGAACCACTTCACCTCGACGCCGTGCACCTTGAGGCGCTCCACGTGCTTCTGATTGCCGGACTGGTTGGGATCCAGGATCACCCGGACCTGGACGCCGCGGGCCTCCGCTCGTTCCAGGGCAACCACTACCTCATCATCCGTCAGCACGTACATCTCGACATCAATGGTCTGCTCGGCCCGGTTGAGCAGCTCCAGCAATGCCGACCGGATCTCCCGATCCGTGTAGACATGGACCTCCCCGGCCCAAGCCGGACAAACAAAAAGCAGCGAGCTCACCACGAGCATCGCTGCTCTCAACAGTACACGCATGAGGCTCCCCCTTCCTGGAGGAACCCCGCCATAAAGAAAAAGCCCCGCGAACTTAGCTTTGCGAAGCAAAGCACGCGGGGCTAATTCAATGCGGCCACCTCGATTCGGACGCTCTCCGGATCCAGGTAGGCCTTCCTCCGTCCGTCACGTTCCACACGGATGCGGAGCGGTGCCACGAGCCAGATCAACCTGGCACCGGCGGTATCGGTTTGGCGGGGGCGACGGGATTCGAACCCGCAACCTACGGCTCGACAGGCCGCCACTCTAACCAATTGAGCTACGCCCCCAAAAAGACTGTGATCTGTTATTCGTGAATCGTGGTATCAATGGGCGGTGAAGGACTCGAACCCTCGACCTACGGAATGTAAATCCGTCGCTCTAACCAGCTGAGCTAACCGCCCTAGCCGCCACCCAGCGTTGCATACCTTGAATCCATCCCTTGATGCTGCACTGGAGACGTGTGTCTGAAATCACGCATCAATTGAATCATTGCTGGATCTGTATTGCTAAACTCCACAGCATTGATGCAACGCTTCGAACCCTCTGCCCAATATAACGCAATGCCTACCAACTTCAACACATCAGTCGAATACGCTACAGGAATTTCTTGAGAAGAAGTGTCGATAATATTTTGTCGAATCCTTCCCCAGACCTGTTTTGGGCTATTCGATCGAGCTTTTTGAGCAACTGAGGGTTGCGGCAATCTCTCTCAAAGAACAGCCTTGCTGTCTCAGCTTCCTAGCTTGCCGTCGCTCTTCGGCCTTGACTCATTATCTCAACGTCCACCGAACAAGCATCGTGGGCGTGTTCGCCTGTGCGAGTAAGGAGAACTACTGCTAAGAAACCGTGGTTGCTATTATACCCGACGAGGGGAGGGACGCCAAGCTCAGTGGGAGACGGCCTGGATGACCTGCGGCATCAAGTGAAGTTGCGCGAGGAGAAGCAGGTTAGCCAGGATCATCGTCGGAATCGCGACAATGAGCCCTGGCTTGAGCCACTGCGCAAACGTAATCTTGCCAACCCCACGACGTTCCAGCACGCCGGCAGCCACGATGTTGGCTGTTGAGCCAATGAGGGTGGCATTGCCGCCCAGGGTGCCTCCCATGAGCATGGCCCACCACAAGGGAAAGGTCTGCAAGCCGACCTGAGCGACGTCGTTGACGATCGGAACAAACGTCGCCACGGCCAAGACATTATCCATTACCGCGGTCAGCATCCACGAGCTCCAAGCAAAGAGCGTTGCCAGCACCGGAATGCTGCCGCCGGAGAGCGCAATGATGCGCTCCGCGATCACACTGGTCACCCCGGTTTGTTTGAGGGTGCCGACGGATGCAAAAAGCATCAGAAAGAATGTGAGCGTCCACCAGTCCACGCGCTTTTCCACCAGCGTCCTGGCCTTCAGGCCGCTGAGTGCGAGTGCCACTCCCGCGCCGATGAGTGCCACACCCAACAGCATCGTATTGTTGGGCAAATGCAGCCAGTGCTCTAACTGATGATGTAACACCAGCCCTGTGACCGTGAGCCCGAACAGCCAACCGGAGAGCCGAATCCCACGCTTGGTGACGTGCTCATCTTCGGCCATTTCCTCTAGGTGGCGCTCGCCCTTGCGGCCACTCAGCACGCCTTTGAGCGCATTGATGTCTTTGCGAAAGAGTTGAAGGCAGATGGCGATCGTCAGGACGAGGCAACAGATCGAAATGGGAGTTGCCCAGCGCAGGAAATCGGCAAAGGTCAGGCCGCTTTGTAAGGCGATGATGACGCCCACGGGATTCCCGACGACCGTTGCACTGGAGCCGACGTTGGTCGTAAAGACGAGCATGAGCACATAAGGGGCTGGATCCACTTTTGCCCGTCCGAGCAGATTGAGCATGGCCGCCACCATGAAGAGGATGGAGGTCACCTCATCCACCAGCGCTGCAGACACCGCGGCAAGCACCATCATCACCACCATCAGCTTCTTGGGATGTGGGCCGACAACGAGCAAGAGCCGATCGATAATGTACTCAAAAAAATGGCGCTCCTCGAGAAAGCCCACAATGGTCATCATCGCCACGAGAAACAAGATGATGTCCAGACCGGCGAATTTGACGAAGTGCTCGATGTCCAGCAAGTTGGCTGCAAAGAGAAACGCGAGGCCAAAACAGGAAAACGCCACGCGAGATTCCCAGAAGAAGATCGCCCCGTAGAGAATAGCGCAGAATCCGACGACCGCCAGCGTCTGCCCAGCGCTGAGCCCGAGCTGTGAGAGCAACCATGGCGTTGCCACCAGCCCCAGGCCATACCACAGCCATTCCCGCTTGAACATTATCCGTGCTTCTCCTGGGCAACCGCCTGTGTCAAGACGGTGACGCGGTTGTTCGAAACTTCCAATAACCCTTCTTCAATCTGCAAGGTGTGCGTCTGACCGCTTGAGGTCCGCCACGTGAGTTTGCCTGGCTGAAGCGTAGTCACAAGCGGTGCGTGGTTCTTGAGGATGCCGAGATAGCCTACCTCACCCGGGGCGATCACCGATACCGCCTGCTCTTCAACCGCAAGGCCAGCGTCTGTCAGCACGCGCAAGGTGATCGGATCAGCCATCGTCACGCTGCGGCCGTTACTCCGGCACGAGCGGCTTCTTCTTGAACCTCTTCTACTTGGCCGCGCATATAGAACATTTGCTCCGGCACGTCGTCGAGTTTGCCGTCGATAATCATTTTGAAGCCTTTGACGGTTTCCTCGCGTTTGACGAACTTGCCGGGCCGACCGGTGAAGGCCTCGGCCACGAAGAACGGCTGCGAGAGAAACCGCTGAATCTTGCGCGCGCGGTTCACGACCAGTTTGTCGTCATCGGAGAGCTCATCCATCCCCAAGATGGCGATGATATCCCGCAGATCTTTGTAGCGCTGCAGTGTTTGCTGCACGGTACGCGCAACTTGATAATGTTCTTCGCCCACGATATGGGGATCGAGAATGCGCGAGGTCGACTCCAACGGATCCACCGCCGGATAGATCCCGAGTTCTGCGATCTGACGCGAAAGCACCGTGGTTGCATCCAAGTGCGAGAAAGTCGTCGCCGGGGCCGGATCGGTCAGATCATCCGCCGGCACGTAGATCGCTTGCACCGAGGTAATGGAGCCGCGCTTGGTCGAGGTGATGCGCTCTTGCAGTTGCGCGAGCTCGCTGCTGAGGTTGGGTTGATAGCCCACCGCCGAAGGCATGCGCCCTAAGAGCGTTGAGACTTCAGAGCCGGCCTGCACATAGCGGAAGATGTTATCGATAAAGAGCAAGACGTCCTGGCCTTCTTCATCCCGGAAATGCTCGGCCATGGTCAGCGCTGAGAGCGCGACACGCAGACGTGCCCCCGGAGGCTCGTTCATCTGCCCGAAGACCAGCGCGGTTTTCTTGATGACCCCGGACTCGTTCAATTCGAGCCAGAGGTCATTGCCTTCACGCGTGCGCTCGCCGACGCCTGCGAAGCACGAGACGCCTCCATGCTCGGTGGCGATGTTGCGAATGAGTTCCTGCAAGATCACGGTTTTCCCGACACCGGCACCACCGAAGAGGCCGACCTTCCCGCCTTTGGGATACGGAGCGAGGAGATCAACAACCTTGATACCGGTCTCGAAAATGTCGCGCACCGGCAACTGGTCTTCAAAGGAAGGTGGCGAGCGATGAATGGGCGCGCGCTTCTTGGGCTCGGCCAGCGGCTTGAGCTCGTCGAGCGGCTCGCCCAGGAGGTTGAAGATGCGCCCCAGCGTTTGCTTGCCGACCGGCACGGTGATGGGCGAGCCGGTATCGAGCGCTTTCATGCCGCGCACCAGCCCCTCGGTGGAATCCAACGCGATGCAGCGCACGGTGTTGTTGCCCACATGCTGGGCCACTTCGAGTGTGAGATGGATGTTGCGGCCTGCCTGCGCCGCGCCCGGCGGCGCGGCAGGCAGGTCCGGCTCATCGATACGGATCGCGTTGAGCATTTGTGGGAGCTGATCCGCCGCAAAGCGGATATCCACGCTGGGCCCAATGACTTGCACAACCTGTCCGTAGTTTTCGCTCATCACAATCTGTGCCTCACGCAGTTAGCTCTGGGGTCAGGGTTGTGGGGCTCTGTTCTTTCCGAGCCCCGATCCCAGAACCCTGAGCGTATTTTCATTTCAGGGCTTCGACGGTTCCCACGATCTCGCTGAGCTCTTTGGTAATGGCTGCTTGGCGGATTTTGTTGCGCTGCATGGTGAGCTCTTTGAGCAGGTCTTCGGCGTTGTCCGTCGCGTTTTTCATCGCGATCATGCGCGCGCTGTGCTCCGAGGTGAAGGCTTCGAGCATGACGAGTTGGAATTTCGCGATGGCCCATCGCGGCAACAAATCTTCGAAGACTCGTTCGGGCGACGGTTCAAAAATATATTCGTCGATTCCCTTCGAGGCTGGAGGCTGGCCCGCCCCGGCGGTCGGGCCGGGGAGGCTGGCGGCTGGAGCAAGCTGAATCGGCAGCCATTGCAGTATGGTCGGACGGTACACCATCGAGGACTGAAATTGCGAATACAACAGATGCGCCGAATCGATGCGGGCCTCGAGGAACTGATTAATCAAGCTGCGCGCAATCGCCGACGCTTTCTCAAGATTGGGTCGCCCCGCCAGATCGAGATAGCTTTCCAGCACCTGATACCCTCGTTTACTGAAGTAGCGATGGCCGCGCTTGCCGATCGAGATGAGCGCGGCGCGCTTGAGGCTATCCCGCTGCAGGTAACTCTCGGCCAGATGAATCAGGTTCGCGTTGTAGGAACCGCACAGGCCGGTGTCGGAGGTGAACAGCACCAAAGCGCTCCGAGCCCCCTCTCGCACACCACAGAGAGGATGGTCCAACACCGACGTGGTCTTGGCGCGTCGCTGTTTGGGCTGATGAGCCACGGCGGCCAGGACGCGCTCCAGCAATCCATCGAGAAACCCCAGCACCTGACGGCCTTGCAGCATGCGGCCTTGTGCCCGCTTAAGTTTCGAAGCCGAAATCAGCTGCATCGCCCGCATGATCTGCTTGGTGCTGTGGATCGATCGAATTCTGCGACGGATC
>CAYNXT010000105.1:0-5848 GCA_964401235.1 uncultured Planctomycetales bacterium | reverse complement strand
CGAACTGCACCCTCAACGACACAACTCTTTGTCCTACCTACCGTAAACCCTACCAGCTTCTCCGCGATGCCCTCCAAACAAAGAAAACGGGTGAGCGAGGGGACTCGAACCCCCAACCGCCAGGGCCACATCCTGGTGCTCTAACCAATTGAGCTACGCCCACCATGTGTGAAAAATATTGAAGGGTTTGAAATGACGCTGTGTGGCCGCATTATCTTACCTGATTACGAGAATCTGGGCAACCTGCGCTCAGTGCGCAGGAGGCACGGGAGGCGTGGGAGGATGCTCAGGCGCTGGAGTAATAGGCGGTGCTGGTGAGGCGGGGATCGCAGCATCTGGGACAGGCGCGCTCGGCAGTTCGGGCGCGGCAGGGACGACTTCGGAAGGCGCGCTCGGCACATCGGCCTCGGGAGACACCGGCACCTCAGGCACCGGCGTGGCAAGCAGCTCAAGCGCCTCCTGGACTTCGCGGCTGGCGGTCTCGATGTCGATCATGACGTCTTGGCTCGCCGGCACGATGCTGATGCCCAACTGATGCGTGCCGAAGGGAACGCGCACCACCTGCACACCTCGGCTGATGAGGCGAGTCACGAGCTGTTGCGCCGCTGTATCGCCAGGGAGGAACATCCCGGCCCACGTGCGCGGCTGATCCAATAATCCAACGAGGGTCAGCTCGCCGCTGAGCTGCGGCTTGTCTTGTTGAGTAAAGTGCTTGATGTCCAGAATCGTGCGACCGTGGACTGACAAATCTCCTTCGCTGAGTTGATCCAACCCCAGATGGATGCGACTCTTGAGTTCATTGGCGCGCGCTAGCCACTGGCTGATAACCTTGAGTCTCGCGGTATAGACGCGCACTTCAGCCGGGCCGTGAAAGTAGGGATCGAAGGCGGCAAGTGTGAGCGGCTCCAGTTGGCAGGAAGATTGCAGATCGCGTTTACTCAAGTCGGTCCAGCCGGAACAGTAGAGGGGAGCAGAGTGGCCTTGATCGCCAGTGAAGCGTGCACGCAGCGCGAAGGCGGTCTGGGCATCCCCGTCGGGAATCGTCACAGGACCGAGGTCAAAGAAGAGGTGCTCGAGCGCCCCATGAAACGGCGGTGTGGGTCCTTGATCCACCCACTCGATGATCCCGTCTATCACCTGTATCGAATCCACATGAATGCGCCAGGGCGCTGCGGCGATGGCAATAGGTCGTCCATGGGGGGAGAAGGTGGGTCGAAGCACCTTACCGGTCTTGGTGCGCATGAAGCGTACGAATGGCCGGCGTAACTCCAAGGTGTTGATCCACACCGTGCGACGTGGGAAGGAAATCCATCGCGGTTTGATGACCGCGCGTTGGATGGTGAAGGCAGTTTCCGGCGCATCCGTGATAAGACGAACGCCGGTGAGCTCCGTCGTCAGCGGAAAGGAAACCCGCACGCGCTCGACGCTGAGCGAGCCACCGATGAGATGCTCCAGCGCCTGCAGCACATAGTGGGGGGCGAGCCACGTCAAGGCGAGGTACTGTGCGAGTACCAACACCAGGCCGAGGCTTAAGAGCCAGCGCAAGCCGTATCGAGGATGTCTCATGGGGTGGAATGGTGCGCCCGGGAGGACTCGAACCTCCAACACATGGGTTAGAAACCCACTGCTCTATCCTGTTGAGCTACGGGCGCGTCGCTCACTAAAGAAATCCGAGGGTTCGCTCCCTAGGAGGGAAAACCTAGGTTTTCCCTCCTAGCGGTCGCCCCGCCTCTGCAACCACCATCGCGGGGCTCCCTTGTCTCCCTTTCCTAATTGGAATGCTAGCGTCTGATGGACTTGCTACCCTGGCAGGAAGAGAAAACGGGTTTTCTCTTCCTGCGGCCATCACTTTCCTTAAAGGAATCGGGGCGGCAGGATTCGAACCTGCGACATCGGCGTCCCAAACGCCGCGCTCTAGCCAAGCTGAGCTACGCCCCGGTGCCATGACATCACCCTACAAGTACTTGGCACGCCCTCATCATGAAAACTGCTCGGCGTACCGATCAACCAGTTCTCGGATCATTCGCTGGTACTTCGTTCGATGTTGTGCCGCCTGCTGCTTGAAGAATTTCACACTGGACTGACTCAAGAACAGCGTCACTTTGACGGTGTGCTCTGGAACCACCAACCTATCTGGCGGTGGCAGGAAATCTTTCACCCTTCTGAGCGTTCCGACGGGTAGATCATGATCACGAATTCTTGGCTTCATAGTACCGCCTCCCGCTTCTCCAATACGCTGCACCGTAAATTCTCACGAGGTGTTCTCGCTAGGTAAAGCGAACGGTTAACACTTTCTCGTCGACCTTGCCAATACAGAAAAGCCGCTCCTCGGTTGCACTGTGCTGCTCATCGATGAAGATTTTCCTGTACGGATCTTTGAACGCTCTTGCAGCCGTTTCAAAATCCACTCCGTGCTTTTGGATGTTCGCCGCTTCCTTTTCCGCATCCCAGATAAAACTCCCAAACCGTCGGTCCACGGCTATCCTCGATAATAGCACTTATATGTATAAGTATCAATATAATAATACATATATTTCCCCGTAGATCGTCTAGACAACCGGGCCACAAGCCTGACCTTCTGGCATGAGACCAGAAGGTCCTCGGTTGAATGAATTGACGTAACCACGTCCCTCATACTCGGTTGTTGCCATTGTCGGCGTCCATGGGAATTCCGTTAGACTATCATTAGATTGGAGCGTTCTCGGAGAAACCACGTTTTCGCAACGTGCTGCATATCTGAAAGTTAAATTGCTTCAGCAAGTGTGATCTGCAGTTCCCAAACGCAGCGCTCTACCAAACTAAGCTACGCCCCGTCAGATGTGGCGTCATTGTAGCAGTCGGGTGATGACGGCGTCAACGCAACCACCGTGCCAATCCTAGGCCGCTTCGGTTATAATCAAGCTATGCGTCTGAAACGGATCTTATTCATCGGCGTGCTCGGCATGACCATCATCTTCCTGATCGGCAGCGTAGGGATGTGGTGGTTTCTCTCCCGCTGGGTGCCGGTCAACGGCAAAGCACTGCTAATTCAGGAAGTCGAGCAGCGCGCGCCGGTTGAGTTAACCATCGGAGCCATGCGGTACGCGCTCTTTCGCGGGATCATCCTTGAGAATATCGAGCTGCGCGAGCGCGAGTCAGAAGCTCTGTGGCTGGCTAGCCCCTTGACTCAGATTCACCTTGGATGGCCCTCGTGGCTGCTGCGGCGCCAGGTGGTCTTCCGCATCGAAAGCACCCTCGAGCACCCGTGCCGAACCGAGCTTTCTCTTCGAGGGCGCTATCGCCTGCGTGATCCTGCGCTCACTCTGCAGGTGCGCAGCACCGATATTCCACTTGAGAGTCTCGCCCCGCCGCTGAGTCGTTACGTGCCTCCTGCGTTGCGTTCCGGAAACGCGCAGATGAACGTGCGCATCCATCAGCGCACGGACCAGCCGCTCGCACTCTCAGGCACGATTGAGGGCACACAGCTGTTATGGATGACGCCGACGATTCAAGCGCGGGGCGATGTCACCGTGCGCGGAGGAGCCAGTGCTCCATCTGAGCCCAACGGACGATGGATTATTGAAGCCGACCTGTCGCTTCGCCATGGAGCCATGCAGGATCTGCCCACGATTAAGACGCTCACCGACATGGAGGGCCATGCCACACTCACTGGTGAGCATCTTGAGATTCACGAGCTCTCTGCAACCGCGCTGGGTTCGCGCTGGAGACTGGAAGGCGCGGTAGCCCCGATGAAGTCCGCGCAGTTTGAGGGCTTGTTGACGTCGCGCGTGAATCTGACCGCTGCCACCCAAGCGCTGCCTCCTCCGATGAGATCCCTTGGCCGGCTGCAGGGCGATGCTCAGATACGAGCTGTCTGCCGCGGACCCCTGACTCCGCAGCCATTGTTAGACTGCTTACTGCACACCGAGTTCGAAGAGCTCACCCTGACCGCGCCGAAGCTGGTAGAACCCATCACGCATATGACTGGTGAACTGGCGTATGACGCGCTCGCACGGCACGTGGCGATTCGCCATCTGGAAGGCCGCTTGCTGCGGGAGACGCTCTCGGCCACAGGTCAGGTGCAGCTCTTGCCCGCCACGCGTCTGGATCTGAACCTCACCGGTGTGATTCCGCTGGCAGCACTCGATGAATGGCTCATTTCGCTTGAGGCGCTTCGTGATATCAGCGGCCGTGTGGGCATCGTAGCCTCCATCCAAGGGAGGCTTGAGCAGCTGCGGTATACCGGGCATCTTGATTTGCAGGATATCAACCTGCGCCTAAGCGCGTGGGATCATCCGATCACGCAACTCTCAGGCCGCGTTCTGCTCACTCCGACGGAGCTGCGAGCCCCGCAGCTCTCACTGCACATCGATGAGCAGCCTCTCACCGCAACAGCAACGTGGGCCATGAGTGAACCCCCTCGATTGACGGCTTCTCTCATGCTGCCGCAAGGCCGAGTGACGCTTGAAAGTTTGGTGAGGCCGCACGAGTTTGTCATTGAACGCGCTCATCTGGCCCTTCCTCAAAGCGAGTTCGAGGTGCGCGGCACATACGGGCGCACTCCTGAGCAGCCGAGCCAGCTCACCGCGCGCGGCGTGGTGGAGCTTTCTGAGCTGACCCAGCTTCCCTTTCTTCCTTGGCCTGCGCTTGAGCCGTGGCGGTTGCGCGGCCGCGCTGAGTTAGAAACACAGTTCCGTGGCCATCTTGCGCACTGGACGCAGGGTGCGATACGAGGGCGATTGCGGGCCGATCAACTGAGCGTGCGCGAAATCCCAATAGAACAGCTTGTAGGAGAGCTTGAGCAGCAAGGGGGCACGCTTCGCCTGCGCATCCCCTCAGTAACCGTCGCTGGAGGCAAATCTTGGGTGGAGCTGGCTCTTGAGCATCGCGGTCAAACGCGAAACTATCTGCTGCAGTGCGATGTGGTGGGGCTGCAATTGGCCCGACTCTCCGAGGTGGTGCCGGCTTGGCGCAACCGTCCGGTGACGGGAAACGCTTCCGCGCACGCGCTGCTTTCTGGCACCTGGGAGCAGCGAGCCACCTGGAAAGGCGAAGGCTGGCTCAAGGCCACCGGTCAAGAGCTTGGCAACATGCCATTATTGAACAAACTTTTCCGCGGCCTCTTCGGCGTGCTGGCGGATCGGTTCGGCCTTGAGATGCTGCGCCGTGCGCAGATTACGCAGGTCTCGGTGCAATGGCGGCTGGGTCGCGAGCGATTCTCAACGGAAGATTTACGGCTGGCCGGACTGGCCGGCACCGAACCGGTTGCCCTCTATGCCACGGGCAGCGTCGGGTTTGATCAGACATTAGATTTCGTGATCGAGCCTGAACTCTCCGAGGGGGCGTTGTTGCAGGGATCGGCCACCGGCACGCTCGCCGGCACGATTTTACAAAGCGCGGGGAAACTCGACCGCTTCCGCCGTCTCGTCGGACGCCATCGCCTGACCGGCACACTGAAAGATCCTGATTACCACTTCGAGTTCAGCCTTCAGGAAGTGTTTCGGCAGCTCGCTCCCGCCGATCCAGGCGAGCTGTTTCAGAATCTCCTAGACGTCATCCGCTAGCGCGTACCAGTCTTGCTAGCACCTTTCGCATCCGCCGAGCCGCTTGCGCGCGATGGCTCAGACGATGTTTCACCGATGCAGGAAGTTGGCCAATGGTCTTTCCAAGTTTTGGCACGAGAAAGATCGGGTCGTAGCCAAATCCCGCTCGGCCGCGCGGGGTTTCCGCAATGCGACCTCGCCACACACCGTGGGTCACGACGATCAGTTGTTTCGGTGCCGCTAAGGCTAACACGCAGCGATACTGCGCGCCCCGCTCCGCTGCCGCAACTCCCTTGAGCCGACGTAGCACCTTCTGATTAATGGCC
>CAYNXT010000104.1:0-5850 GCA_964401235.1 uncultured Planctomycetales bacterium | reverse complement strand
TCACCGGTCCCTGCGTGACCGTCACGACGAGCACCTCCCGTCCAGCGGTCACGGCGACCCGGTCGATCGTTGGAAACACCGGCGGATCGATCTCTTTGATCTCCTGCGCCACTTCCTCAATCGTATGGTCGCTCACCTGCTGTCCAACGATCTTTCGGTCCGGAGTGATGCCGAAGAGCGCCCGTCCACCACGAGAGTTCAGCATGGCGCACAGCGCGCGCATGGCCATTCGACGCTCGCCAGTCGTGGACTTGAACTCGAGCGTCTCCGATTCGCCCAACCCGACCCAAGCTTCGACCTGCTCACGGGCAATCATTGGCGACTCGCCATGTTCCGCTCGGCCGGTGGCTCGCCCGCAGCAATCTCCGGGCCGTGCAGCACGGCGTACCCGAGCTCTCCCAACCAGGCGAGCGCGGCATCTTCCACAACTGATTCTGTGAATGACCTCATCTCCACGGATACTGCTCTTTCTTCGCTCGAGTTTGACAAGGTGCGCGCATCAAGGAGATACACCATATCGTTGACCTCGCTTCCGGAACGCGTCCTCGCCGCCCTCAAGCAGGCGGCAGACGTGCGATCGGATATCAGAGTCTTCGAGCCCGCCAGCCACGTACCGAACCTGCGGCAGGGCGGTGGGGGACGTTCTCTGGGCTTCCGCCACGATCACCTGATCCGAGTCAGTGTTCACGACCAGGTTTGCGTTGTGCGTAACCATAATGATTTGCCGTCGCTTCGCGGCGTCGCGGAAAAAGGGCACGAGATCCGTGTAGACCGAACGCGGGTCCAGATTCTCCTCTGGCTGGTCGATAATCAGCGGACGTAGATCCCATTCATCCAATGCCAGATCCAGCGTGAGGAGAACAACGCCGCGAAGACCTGGGGAAAGATGGGCGATCTCGACGCCCTCATACTGAATGCCGTAGCGCACGCTGATGTGGTCGGTGGAAAAGAGCCACTCCCCGAAGTCCAGGGGGGTGCTCCCCTGCGCGAGGGCGTCGAGCGCTGCGCCAGCATGCTGTTCCATGAACGCCTGCATCGCCAACCGCACCTCCTTCGGTGTGCCACGCTTCCAGGCCGGCAGGAGACTCGTCCGGGCCGTGTCGGCGAGCACGCCGCGACGATTGAATGGAGGCTTCCGAAGATCCAGAAGATTCTCTCCGCGATTCGCCCACGCGCAGATGTCGACCATTCGGTCAACCACAAACGTCAGCTTAGATAGCCGTGGGTCTTCCAAGACGCGACGACCCAAAGGCGCGTAAAGCTGCTCAATCGCCCGTTCCTCCTCTGCGAGCGCGTCGAAGACCATCTCGTATCGCGCAAAGCGCTCGCTCTGGGCTTCCTTCCTCCTGATCGGAGACTGTTCAGCGTACGCAAGCTCCTTCCGCGCCCTATCCTCGTTTGCCTTTGCGGTCCCGAGTCGCTTCTCGATCTCCACCCTGCGCTGCGCATTCGCTTGGTCGAGGCCCAACTCTTTTGACAGTCGCTCATTCTCTGCGGTGAGTGCCACGAGCCCTGCGGGGACCGCCGGACTGCTGGCCGTGTAACCATCTGGAGAGACCGCGGCAAGTCCCCGTTCACGAAGGCCAGCGGCGCGATCGCGAGACTCGCGCTCAAGCCTGGTCAGCGTCGTGAGCGCCGCGTCCGCGACTCGTAGCTTCAGCGAATCCCATGTGCTTGCGTCGAGAAGCGTGGGGTGCTTCGATCTCAGGCTCTGCAAGGCAGTCTCTGCTGCCCGGAGCTGCCGCTGAACTTCTGCGGTGACGTCCCGAAGCTCCTGGGCCCGACGTTCCTCCGCAGCGATAGCGTCCTTCAAGCCCTGAAGGTTCGCAGCTGCCGCCTGACGGGCCTTCACTTTCTCATCGCTGGCCTTCACCGGAATTGCCGCGAACTCCTTCTCGAGCCCCCTACGTTCTCGTTCCGTCTCTTGGACCTTCGTTCGGAGTACGGGGAGAGATCGCTGAAGCTTCGTTTCGTCAGCGACGAGTCTCGTTTTCGTCCGGATCGCTTCCCGTTCGGCCTCGCGCTCGGCGGTCGGATTCTCGAGCACCACCTCCCGCAACTCCGAAAACGTCGAGCACTGGAGACGATCCTCGTCGGGGATGGCACTGAAGACGACGCGCTCGATCTCCTGGATCAGAGGTTCTGCGAGACCACTCGGAGCGCACAGTCGTTCGACGAACTGCTGCGAGAGGTACCGGACCCGTGGCTCTACCGTATCCCACGAGTCGCGAGGCAGAGTTGACGGCTCCGAAGTGCCGTCGCCCCACTCGAGTTCAGCTTCGAGGCCGTTGAGTAAGTACCCCGCCTTCGCGATGAACGACGCGGGCCCAGGCTCGACTTCGTCGGCGCCAGCGGCGAACGCGACGAGGTCGACGAGCGCTGTCTTCCCTGAGCCTTTCGCGCCGATGATCGTGACGAGCCCGTCGTTGAGATGGAGGTCTTGGTTCTCGATCCAGGGCGCGTTCCGAAGCCGCAGGGTGCGAATGACGTCGCCGGAATGGGGCCCCTGAGGCGGCGCCTCGCCGATATGCGAGCGTCGCTCCGGCTCCACCAGAGTCTGGCGAAGGCCATCGAAGGTGGGCTCGCCGCGAATCCAGCAGCGACGGTCCTGATTCGGCGCCAGCACCGCCTCGAGCGCGTGTGCATCGCAGCCGTGGAGGCACGGCTTCACAGTCTGCCCGCTCGCTTTGAAGTCGGAGTGCTGCCCGAGCCAGTACGATCGATCGCTGGGTTGACCTGAAAACACGATGTGAGCGAAGCGCCCAAGCTCTTCGCGCTGTGCGCGAAAACTCGCGTCCTTCGCGATGCCGGCAAGGCCGTCGTTCCCCGCCGCCACTGCGACGAGCACGTTGTCTCGGATCCACGAGTCCTCGTCGAAGAGCTTGCGCACCTCGCTCAGCTCCACCTTGAACTGGTTGGCGCCCTCCTGCAGGGTTGCCTCGTCCGGGAGTGACGCTTCGAGACAATGCGCGTGGCCGAGCCGCCGCAGGCCGTCGTCGGTGCAGAGGAACCAGTCATCTCGGTACTTGAAGCGAAACCGAGCGAGCTTCTCCTCTATGCGAGTAACGTGGTCGGCATCATCAGGGCAAATGAGGAGATGGAGATTAATGCCTTGCCGCTCCTCCGTCTCGATCGTCAATCTCAGCTCGACGTTCGGGAAAACCAACGCTACGGATGAAAGGGCCCCTACCTGTCGGCGACGGATGAATTCCTTGTAGGCACGAAGCGTAAAGT
The DNA here is from genome assembly GCA_964401235.1 of uncultured Planctomycetales bacterium. GTDB lineage: Bacteria > Omnitrophota > Gorgyraeia > Aquiviventales > Aquiviventaceae > CAYNXT01. Next base: position 2,616 of record CAYNXT010000104.1, on the reverse strand, counting down.
AGTCGGTGATGCCGAGAGCGGACGGAACGGGTCGCGCCGCCTCGATGCGTCGAAGGTAGCTGTCCCAATCGTTGCCGAACTGATTATTCCGAAGAGTACCTGGTGCATGGATATGTGGATCCCAGCGCAGCCAACGAGAGCCCAGACTCCATCCCGGTGCAGTCATGAGGGTAGCGCTCCATCAGGTGGTCGAACCCCGAAGGCATGGATTGGTTTAGTAACGCGCAATTCACCAGTAATGAGCTTGGGCAGGAGTGTATCGCGCAGGGCGGCGAGGGTACGGGATTCGTTTTCGTTATTCTCAACCAATTGATCCAGCGGCCTCACGAGCGTCTCAAAATCCTTCACCTTTTCTTCTGGCGGCGCGACGTAGCTGATCGCGTGAAAGTCCTTCTTACCCATCGAGCCAAATACTGTACCTTCGGCTTCAAAACAATCAAAGTCCTCCCGCAATGCATGCATCGCATAATACGTATATGAGCGACTACCAGTCTTGTGTCGTACTGCGGCCAGACCGCGACCGATGGAACACTCTTGCGTGGCCATATTCACGTCACCTACAGGAGCACGAACGCAAACCAAAGTGTCGCCTGGACCAGCTCGCCGTGTTGGAGCAGTACAGTAAACGCGGAGTGCTGGAAAACGAAAGTCGAAGTCAGCGCGACCCTGGAAGAAAGGCAAACCTTCGCCGATTTCGTTGTAGGTTTCGCCCGGTGGCGACTGCCCCATCGTGATCTTGAAGTCTTCGCCGACCGTTCCTTTCTTCCATCCCTTTGGGAGTCCACTCATAGTCGTGTCCACGAACCAGGATTTGAAGAGTGCTTGCGCGATGGCCTCCAGCGTTTCGTTCATCCGGCGGTTCAGCTCGATCTTGTCGTCCAACGTGCCGAGGATGTGAGCGATGGCGCGTTGTTCATCCTCCCCAAGCGGCGGCCACCACAGGTCGGCAAGCTGATCAGAGGACACGTTTGGGAACGTTGAGCCAGTGGCCTGCGCCAATAGTCCCGCCAATCCATATTCGATGACGGCGCGGACGAATGGTTGAAGCTCCGGGGTCTTCTTATGGCGGATCGCCGCTATGCCTCGACCAATCGCGTACTCGCGATCTGCCCAGTTCATGCGACCTGTGGTCGAGCCACGAACGCAGAAAAGGATGTCGCCTGGGTGTGACCGTTTGCGGCCGTCTGAGGTGAATTGTACGGGTATTGGATGATGTGGTCCGTATTCAGTCGGTCCGTTGAGCAATGGAAGTCCGATTCCATCAGTGTTGCAGGTATTCCCAGGAGGAGACTGGCCCATTACGATTTCTACGTTATCGCTAAGCAAGCTATCCGCCATCCCCGAGCTCCTTCAGGTTGGCGGTGATGGCGGCGTCCAGCTTGGCGGCTTCGGCTTGCTGCTGTCGCAGCGTCGTGGTGAGCCGCTTCATCTTCTCCTCGAACGGCTCGCCGTCATCTTCGACTGCTTCCGCGCCGACGTAGCGGCCGGGTGTGAGCACGTGGCCGTGCTTGCGGATTTCCTCAAGAGAGACGCTCATGCAAAAGCCGGCTACATCTGCATACTTGCCTGCGCCCTTCTCGCCGCGCCAGGCGTGGTAGGTACTCGCGATCCGGGTGATCTCCTCATCCGACAGGTCGCGGTGGGTACGGTCTACCAGGTGCCCCAACTTCCGGACATCAATGAAGAGCGTCTGGCCGCTGCGGTCTCGGAAACGGCCGTTTTTCTTGTTCCGGGTCAGAAACCAGAGGCAGGCGGGAATCATTGCTCCATAGAAGAGCTGCCCGGGCAGCGCAATCATGCAGTCCACCAGGTCGGCTTCAATGATGGCCTTCCGGATTTCGCCTTCTCCGGATTGGTTCGACGACATGGAGCCGTTGGCCAGCACAAAGCCGGCGATCCCATTCGGACTCAAATGATGGATCATGTGCTGAACCCAGCCAAAGTTCGCATTCCCAACCGGGGGAGCGCCGTATTTCCAGCGCACGTCGTTGCGCAGCCGCTCACCGCCCCAGTCGCTGACGTTAAATGGCGGATTGGCGAGGATGAAATCGGCCTTGAGGTCCTTGTGGAGGTCATTGTGGAAGGTATCGGCGTGCTGCGGGCCGAGATTGGCTTCGATGCCGCGAATCGCCAGATTCATCTTAGCCATCCGCCAGGTGGTGGGGTTGGACTCCTGCCCGTAGATCGCGATGTCGCCGAGCCGTCCGCCATGCGCCCGGATAAACTCTTCGCTTTGGACGAACATGCCGCTTGAGCCGCAGCAAGGGTCGTACACGCGCCCCTTGAACGGCTCGATCATCTCCACGAGGAGCCGCACGACACACCGGGGCGTGTAGAACTCCCCACCTTTTCGGCCCTCGGCGCTGGCAAACTTGCTCAGGAAATACTCGTAGACTCGCCCAAGGACATCTTTGGAACGGCTGTCTTTATCGCCCAGCCCAATTGTGCCGATGAGGTCAATGAGCTCGCCCAAGCAATACTTGTCCAGTGTGGGACGGGCGTAGTCTTTCGGGAGCACACCTTTGAGTGATGGATTCTCTTTTTCAATCGCTACCATCGCATCGTCGAGAAACTTGCCGATGGTCGGCTGCTGGGCGTTGGCCTGAAGATGCTTCC
>CAYNXT010000103.1:0-5884 GCA_964401235.1 uncultured Planctomycetales bacterium | reverse complement strand
TTCTTCAAGGGTTGCGGCGAGTGGATGGGCGATTTCAGCCGGTTGAGCTGGATGTCTGCTTGGGTAAGAACTTTCTCGTGACGGTGCGCAGCGAGTCCATCAAGAGTATTGAAGATGACTGCGCGCGCGTGGAGAAGAAGTCGCCGATTTTTAAGCGAGGGGCGGACTTTCTGTTTTACGCCATTGCCGACTCGCTGATCGACAGCTACTTTCCCATTTTAGATGAGGTCGAGGCCAGGGTGGATGAGCTAGAAGCCAAGTTGCTCTCCGACTCGACCGAGCAGACCCTGCGCCAATTGCTTGGAGTATTTAACGAGCTCATGATCCTGCGGCGCACCCTGGCTCCGCACCGGGAGATTCTGAGCCGGCTCAATCGAGGCGATTTGCCGTTTATTAAGCCGACGAATGCCATTTACTTTCGCGATATTTATGATCATCTGCTGCGAATGAGCGATCTCGTGGATTCCTGCCGCGAGGTCACGACCATGTCGCTTGAGGCCTATGCGACTATGGTGTCCAACCGGTTGAATGAGATCATGAAGACCATGACCGTGTTTGGTACGCTCGCGCTCCCACTCGTGATCGTCACCGGAATTTATGGGATGAATTTTGGCGAGCATCCCTGGCTGCCGCAGTGGATCTTTCACATTCTGAGCGTGTCATTGCTGCTGTCGATTCCTCTTGCGGTCGTGCTATTTAAACGGAATCGATGGTTATAGCCTGGCCCATTGCTGCACTCCTGCTGCTGCTGATGGCATTGTCGGCATTATTTTCTGCGACAGAAGCGGCGATGCTCTCCATCAACAAAGTGCGCCTGCGCCATCTGGTGGAGCAAGGCCATCGCTCCGCCCAGCTCACCTTCGGATTACTGACCCAGCTTGATCGTGTGATTGGCACATTGCTGGTGGCCAATAACCTGGTTAACGTGGCCATTTCGGCGATTGGCGCGTGGCTGTTTGTTTCATGGTTTGGTCCGCAAGAGGGGTTGCTGGTCGCGACGGTCGTGACCACCGCCGTCTTGCTGCTGGTGGGGGAAGTCACCCCGAAAATGTTTGCCGCGACGCATCCAGAGGGCGTCGCGTTCGGGAGGCTGAGGCCCTTGCGGGTGCTGATGGCGCTGCTCTATCCCATCGCCACGTTTTTTACCTGGGCGGGCCGAGGGTCGCTGCGACTGATGCGGGTGCCAACCAGAAGGCGTTCACCCCTTATCACGGAAGAAGAGCTGAAGGTCATGATCCAGATGGGTCGCGAGGCCGGCGTGCTAGATGAGCATGAATTGCGAATGCTCCAGCGTATTTTTGAATTTAGCGACTCGACGGTTCGTGAGGCTATGATTCCACGAGAAGAGATTGCCGGCGTGGACTTACGTGCCAAGGCGGCGGAAGCGCTGGATGTGCTGATTGAAGAAGGGCACTCTCGCATTCCGGTGTACGAGGGCTCGGTGGACCACATCGTCGGAGTGATTTATGCGCGCGACATGCTGGCGACGATCCGGCACGGAGGGCTCTTCGTGCTCGCAGATCTCATTCGGCCGATCGCAGTGGTCCCGGAGACTAAGCGAGTCGCGGAGCTCCTCAGCGAGTTTCAGCGAGATCGAGTGCAGATCGCGATCGTGCATAACGCCAAGCAAGAGACCGTCGGGTTGGTGACGCTTGAGGATCTGCTGGAAGAGATTGTGGGAGAAATCCACGAAGAGGTGCCGCGCGAAGGGGTTGACAGTCACTAGTGGGCCGTGCTAGGCTTTTGGCAAACCAAGGAGGTCTTATGGAGGCGTACTGCGTGAAGTGCAAGACCAAGCGGGAAATGAAAGACGCCAAGCAGGTCAAGATGAAGAACGGCCGCGCGGCGATGAAAGGCCGCTGTCCCACCTGCGGCACAGGGCTCTACCGCATCATGGGCTCCTGATCCAGCCCAGGTTGCGACGTACGACGACACTCGATAGCCAGGCCAAGGCGCTTCTCGTTGCGCAGACAGCCCTGGACAAGCAGGCCGAGGAGGTCACGATCCTCGACCTGCGCGCACTCTCAAACGTGACCGATTTTTTCGTGGTCTGTACCGCGGGCAGCTCCAGGCAAGCGAGCGCCCTGAAAGAGCACATCGAAACCGCGCTCGACCAGCGGGGCTGCTCGGTGTGGCACACCGAAGGGGCGTCTTCCGCTGGGTCGCCGAGCCCTCTCAATCACGTCCCCCAATGGATGTTGATGGACTGCGGGGATGTCGTGGTGCATTTGCTCGATGAAGACGCTCGGACGTTCTATCGGCTGGAGGAGTTGTGGGCCGATGCCCCGCGCCTCCCGCTCCCGCCTGTATCCGCATAAGCAGTTGTCTGTTGGCGCACGCCATGACCATTGAAGAGCAGCTTAGCCAAGCCTTACAAACAACGCTCGCCTCCTTGGGGGCAAGCGACTCGCTGCCTGAAACCGTGTTGCGTTGGGAAGTCTCCAAGGATCCTGCGCTTGGCGATTTGTCCAATGCCGTGGCCTTTAAGCTCGCCTCAAGTCGTAAGCAGCCTCCTCAGGCTGTGGCCCAAGAGCTCTCCACCGTGTTTCTTGAGCAGTGCCGTCGTGATGGGGTGGGGCGGTGGCTTGAGCGCGTCGAGGCCAAAGCCGGGTTCTTGAACGCGTTTCTGTCCCAGCATGCCTTGCTCGAGGTGGTGCGCGCCATTGCCAAACAGAAAGACCGCTACGGCAGCAAGCCGGCTGGCGCCGGGCCTTGCGTCAATGTGGAGTTCGTCAGTGCCAATCCCACCGGCCCGTTGAGCGTCGCGCACGGCCGGCAAGCCGCGGTCGGTGACGTGCTTGCGCGCCTGCTGCGCGTCCAAGGCTGTCGCGTGACTACCGAGTACTACCTCAACGATGAGGGGCGCCAAGTTGAGATGTTGGGACGCTCACTTCGGGCACGGTATCTGCAGGCGCTGGGAAGACAGGAGCCGTTTCCTGAGGATGGCTACCATGGCGCGTACGTGACAGAGAGCGCGGCCCGGTTACAGCAGGTTCACGGAGAGGGTCTTGTATCGGCTCCGCTTGAGCGGTTCATGCAGCTTGGCATGGAGGAGCAATTGGCTCGGATCAAGGCTGATCTAGAACAGTTCGGGCTCCGTTTCGAGCAGTGGACCAGCCAGCAGTGGCTGCGCACCTCCGGGAAAATCGACGCCGCGCTGGAGGCCTTGAAAGCGCAGGGCGCGCTCTACGATGCGGAGGATGCGGTGTGGTTTGCCTCGACGAAGTTTGGTGATGATAAGGACCGAGTGGTGCGCAAGCGAGACGGCGAGATGACCTACTTGGCACCGGACATCGCCTACCACCAGTGGAAGTTCCAGCGGGGCTACGATCAGGTCGTGAATTTGTGGGGGCCGGACCATCATGGCTACATCGCGCGCGTCAAAGCGGCGGTGGCGGCATTGGGGCTACCGGCTGAACGGCTCTTCGTGCGCATCGTCCAGTTGGTGACGCTTTCGCGCCAAGGCAAGCCGGTGCCAATGTCCAAGCGGCAGGGAGAGTTCGTGACCTTTCGGGAAGTCCTCGATGAGGTCGGCGTGGATGCCACGCGCTTTTTCTTTCTCATGCGCACGATGGAAAGTCATTTGGACTTTGATTTGGAACTGGCGAAGTCCCAATCGCAGGACAACCCGGTCTACTATGTGCAATACGCCCACGCGCGGATCTGCAGCATTCTGGCGAAGGCTCGGTTGCCGTGGTGGGTGCGCTGGCGGAGGCGATTGGAGCTGTTGCGCGAGCCGGAAGAACGGCTGCTCTTGCGCGCGCTCTTTCGGTATCCCATCGCGCTGCGGATCTGCGCCGCCAGCCTTGAGCCACACGGCATCACCGGATATCTGCGTAAGCTCGCCGAAACATTCCACGCCTTCTACGACAAACATCGCGTGATCAGCGAGGATGTCAAGCTTTCCGCGGCGCGCCTAGCACTGGTGCAGGCGACGCGCCAGGTGCTTGCGAATGGCTTAGGCCTCCTCGGCGTCACCGCCCCCAAGCGTATGTAGGAGTTGACAATGTTTATTGAAACGGAACAAGATTGTAAAAAGGCGATCAGATTACTTGACCTAAAATTCCTGATGCAGGAGCACAACTTGACGCAATCCGATCTGCCCGAGGTGGGCAGTCAGGGCGTCGTCTCAGAGATTCTTCGCGGGCGGCGCGAACTGAACACTCGGCAGATCAAAGCGCTCAGCAAACGCTTTGGCGTCTCTCCCGCCGCCTTCTTTTGAGCCGAATTCGGTGGCTGTCCCCAATTTTCGGCATCTGAGCGAGCGGACGGCCGAGGGCACGATGCAGAAACATTCGTCAGCGAAATGTTCGAATACACCCGAATCTATGTAGGACAAGAGGTGGTGCCAAGCAAGCTGGTGCAGCAATTGCTCCAGTTCGGCTACGAGCGCGTTGACCAGGTCGCCGACCCCGGCATGTTTGCGCAGCATGGCGGCGTGTTGGACGTCTTTCCCGCCACCTTCGAGTCCCCGCTGCGCATCGAGTTGGACCGCCCGCGCGACAATTCGAAGCGCAGCGTTAATCCCAAGCCCCTGGAAACGCTCGACCGGCATTCGATGATCGTCATCCTCCCACGGCAGGTCAGAACCACCCCGTCTTCCGTTGAGATGCCCTTTGAGGCGTTTGTTGACGCGCGCCAGGGCGATTACGTGGTGCATCTGGAGCATGGCATCGGGCGCTACGTGGGCCGGGCGACTATCGAATCGAGTCGCGGCAAGCACGATGCGCTGATTCTCGAGTATGCGGACGGCGATCGCCTGTACGTTCCGGTCGATCAACTCCATTTAATCCAGACGTATGTGGCCTTCGGCGCGCGAACGCCGGCGCTGCATAAGCTAGGCGGGCAGGCCTGGGAGAAAGCCAAGACCCGCGCCTATGTCGGCGCCTGGACCTATGCGAAGTCACTGTTGAATTTGCACGCCAAGCGCCTGGCCCTGCCAGGCTATGCATTTTCCAAGGATCATGAATGGCAGCGCACATTTGAAGCAGCCTTCCCGTACCGCGAAACACCGGATCAGCTCAAGGCCACCCAAGAGGTTAAGCGTGACATGGAGCGGCCACAGCCGATGGACCGGCTGCTGTTGGGTGATGTCGGGTACGGCAAAACTGAAGTCGCACTGCGGGCGGCGTTTAAAGCGATGCTGGATGAGCGGCAAGTCGCGGTGCTGGCCCCCACGACCATTCTAGCCTACCAGCACTACCGCACGTGCGTGAAGCGTATGAGCGACTTTCCGATCCACATCGAAATGCTCACGCGATTCCAGACCGAAGCCCAGCAGCGCCAGGTGCTCGAGGCGCTTGCCGGCGGAACGTGCGACCTGGTTATCGGCACGCATCGACTGCTCTCGGGTGATGTGCGGTTTAAATCGCTGGGGCTGCTTATTGTGGATGAAGAGCAGCGCTTCGGGGTGAAGGATAAAGAGCATCTCAAACAATGGAGCAGCCAGGTCGACGTGCTCACGTTGTCCGCGACGCCGATTCCGCGAACACTCTATCTTGCGTTAGTCGGCTCCCGCGAAATGTCCTTGATTGCGACCCCGCCGGAAAACCGCCATCCGGTCCAAACCGAGATCGTCGAAGAGGATGAGGGAGCGATGTGCGGGTGGATTCGCAAGGAGCTTGCTCGTGAAGGCCAAGTGTTCATGGTGCACAATCGCGTGCGCAGCATTCATCGCGTGGCCCAGCGGCTGGCCGAGCTGATGCCGGAGGCGGCCATTGGCGTGGCACACGGACAGATGGACGAGCGTGAGCTCGAGCAGGTGATGCTCCAGTTCATGGACGGCACGCTCGATGTCCTGGTGACGACGACCATCATTGAATCCGGCATTGATATTCCAAACGCGAACACGCTGATCGTGCGGCATGCCGAGGCGTTTGGGTTG
>CAYNXT010000102.1:0-5891 GCA_964401235.1 uncultured Planctomycetales bacterium | reverse complement strand
TCGGCCTGGGCCTCTACTTGATGGCGGTCATCATAATCTGGTGGCTGGAGTCCTAAGGAGGGCGGCAATGGCAATCTGGATAATCTACGGCGGATTTGCGTTGTTCCTCTTGGGAATTGGGGTGTTGATCTACCAAGATCGCCATCAAAAACACCGAGAGCATCACGCGCACTAAGTAGAGCTACCCTTCCACTCTCCCGCTCCACAAGGGCTGAAGCGCTCTCCCGTACACTCAGCCACGCCTGCCAGGCCAGCCACCCCGCCAACACCAGCGCCCCCGCCATCGCGAGCCAGTGGGTGTAGAGCGCACCACGTTGACTCCGCCCTGTGCCTGATGACGGGGGTTCCTTCTGATCAGAAGAACTCGTGACCACGCTCAAGATTTTCTCGGTAGCTGTCACGTTCTTGAGGTCTAGTTGAACCACGTAATGGTTCTCGAGGTGGATGGTCGGAGAGCGACTCCCGACATTCACCGAGACGGCTGCCGGGAATGCGGTCAACAACTTTCGATCCGCTCCGAAACTTCGCGCCTTATCCCCCACGATGAGCAGTTGGTCTTCACGTACTCCGGTCTTCTCCAGGAACCACCTCGCCGCCGCGACCTTATCGAAGAAGAAGACCTCGAGCTCCTTGCGTCCACGGAATTGAACGGTCACCTGGAGACCCCTGGCAGCCAGTGATTGCTGGATTATCTGAGCGAGCTGTCGTCGCTGTGGCCGCACCTTGCGATGCAACCGAATGCGGACGTTGCCGTCTTGTGGCAGTTCGCGATACCACTTCGCCGAGCCGATTGTTGTGGTAACAACTTCCAAACTGGTTTGTCGCTCTGTGGCCGGCAGGCTGTAACGATAGTAGGAAACTTTGTTGCCTCGCATGTCGAACCCAAATCCCACCCACCCGCCTTTTGGAAAGCAGTGCAGGCGGTGACGAATGGCTGGTGGGATGAAGGCCCACAATCGAGTTTCAAGATTGTCTTCCTCATCGCCAGTAATCACGGCGACATGTCGACCCTGTTGCAACAAGAGAACCAATTTCTCGAGCATGTTCTTTGGAACTGGTTGACCCAATGGGGCGAGGGTATCGTCGAGATCGAAGATGAAGCCTTGGAACGCCCTCTGGAGAAAGCCAAAGATCTCGCGCTCGGCCTCGATAGTCTTGATGGCAGATTGAACCATCTCCCTGACGGGTTCATGGGAATCGTTCAGCGCCTGGTAGAGTGGCGACAACGCACGTTCATCTTTGATGTTGCCAAGAGCCCAGGCCGCTCTCTCTTTGACCTCCGGCGACTTGTCAGTCTGCAAAATCGTACAGAGTGAATCCACGGCCCGCCGATCCACCAGGTCACCAAGCCCTTCGATAAGCATCATCCGGACCATCGCATCTCGATCGTGGAGACGCTTCAATGCCTCTGGCACTGCCGCTTCTCGCCCCACGTCAAGATACGCCTCACCTGCCGCAGATCTCACAGTCGGTTCAGCATCTGTCTGAAGCGCCTTCAACAACACAGGAAGGATCTCCGGCGCTCTGATTCGACGCAAGGCGATGACGGCCTCCTTCCTCACCTCCTCATGCTTGTCTTCCTCCAAGACCTGGGCGAGCGCCGAGATGCCCTTCGGAGAAGCGATCCGACCTAGTGCCCTGGCGGCTTCCACTCGTACGACGACTTTCTTTTCCTCTCGCAGAATACGAGCTAATGCCTCAACCAGCCCCTCCCCGCCAATGATCCCGAGTGAGGATACGATCCAGTGCTTGACGGTGGGATCCCGCTCCGCTTCCAAACATTGCAAAAGCGTCTGAACCACCTCAGCGCCTCCGACTTCTCCAAGTTTCTCTGCCGCTTCGGCCCTCACCCTGGAGTTTCGGTCCTGCAGATCATCGAGCAATCGGCGGATCGCCGCGGGACTGATGGCCTCTGGCGCTGGAGCTTCTGTTGCCTCATCAGATGGCTCGGTTTCTCCGGGGATGTCCAACCGTGTACCGGTCACCCTCGATGTCACGGCTAAACGCTTCCGGTGTCCCACATCAACTTTGTCAATGGCCGCCAACTCAAGTTGGTGGAGGGCATCCGACAGGTGCACGCCGGTGTCATCAAACTTGAAGAACAGGCGGGTGGAAGCGATGGTTTCATTATCGTCAAAGTAGGCCGGATCGTGCCGGATGCCACCCCCTTGTTGCTTGACTGAGGCTGGCAGATCGTCATCAGTCAGGACCGAGTTCACAAAAATGACCGCTGGTCCTGTCAGATCCTCTGGATTGACCGGCGTGGCCTTTCCAAGGACGCCTCGGCGTTCCCGCCACGAGGCCCTGGTTTTCAGAGCCTTGCCACGGGGATTCCAGAAACAGAAACTGTAGAGGGCCTCGTCTTTCCGCGCAACCTGATCGTAGACACGCTGGCAGCGTGTCCGCAGGCTTTCAAACGTGGCCTTGCCCCGAAGGGTCCTGAGAAAGCCGGTCGCTCTTCCAACCGCTGAGGCATAGCGGGAGAGCTTCCCTTCAGCCAACACATCGTTCACGGCAATGGCCAGATTCAGGTACCCTTGGTAGGCGTCCGGATAGCGGTCGAGGTGGATGGAGCCATCCACCACGATGACAATGGGCTTTTCAGTCACGAGCTTGTGCAGGACGGGGCTTCGGAGAAACCGCGGGTCGATGTAGTAGGGATCGTCATGGGTTTGACTGGATCCGATCTTCGCGAGCGCTACACCAACGCCCTGAAGCCGTAAGTCGCTCTCAATGAAGATCGAGGCAAATCGTCCATAACTGAGATTGGGGATCACTAGCACTTCTCGGCCAAGCTGTCGGGCTTTGGCTTTGACGGCTTCGATAAACTGCTCAAGTTGAAGTGCCTCGTACGCGGCATACCGCAGCTCGGCGGCTTCTTTCTTATCCACCTCTGGAGCGGCACGCTCGTGTCGCTCTCGCTTGATGATTTTGATGTAGTCATCGTAGGAGACATGTTTGTGGAGTTCGGCAACGATGCGGCTCTTGTCAACGATCTGCCGGAACGTCGAGTACTCTAATTCCACATGCAGGGGATCCTCGAAGTCAAACGCCCCGGCACGGATGTTCCGCTGGACGGCCTTCCACTGGGTGCACATCGCCTTGCGATCCTGAGTCGTCTTGGCCATCTCGAGAAGTTGTCTTGTGGGGAAGAACCCGGCATCGAGTATCTCGAGGATGATGTCGAGTGAGCCACTGAGCGCCTTCGCATCCAATTGCTTGAACACTTCGTTGTAGAAGTGCGGAATCGAGAAGTCTTGACGCGTGAGTTTATGTTCCAATAACCCGATCGTCTCGGCGGTCTCAACGGCCCTGATGGGTCGAAGATCCTGACCGATCTTTTCAAAGAAGGCTTTGAAGGCGTCACGATCCTTGACCAGCTTCAGGTCATAGGGCCCGGTGAGGATTTCTTCCACGATGCCCAAGTTCACCTGGAACTCATCAGTAGCCTGAGACACCATGATCGCCACCGGCGCCTGGATCTCCAGCACATCCCTCGGATCCTTCCCCCGCTGTGACATCTGATACGCTAACGCCGCAATCTGGCCAAAGAGCTTACGCCGATCAGGACTCGGGAACTTCTGAAGGAGTTGCTCGATCTCACCGAAGATGCGCTGGCCCCCCTTCTTCCGCAACCGGCGCATGAGGAAGAAATGTTCAGGCGTCTGAGCCCCAGAACGAGCGTATTGACGGACGAGCCATAGGTACGTGACCGGAAATCTCAAGAATCTGGAGGCACGCCGAGTCCCATCGATGGTGCGGCTGATGAGCTGGATCCCCCACTTCGATTGGGCGAAGAGTGCAATCCCAAAGAAGACGATGAATGCACCACCTTCATAGAAGAGGAGCGAACCGAATCGAATAGTAATAGGACTCGACATGGCCCAAAACATTTGAAACAGCAGAATGAGCAGCATAACACTACCAACACCGCTGAACAGGAACTCGCTTGCATCTTCTAGAGGGTCTTGTCCAAGTCTCACGATGTTCCCAACTCGACTACGATCGATTCGTTCATCGTCCCTGAGTTGTGTCACCTCAGAGAGGGTCATCCGAATGAGCAGAGAAGGTGACGTCAGTCGCTTCGCCAAAGCGCTCGTGAGCAAGATACACGTGGAATAGAACGCAGCTCCAAGGCTCGTGATAATTCCAACGATTCGTCCAACTTCCCTGAGGTCCACCCGAGAAGCTAACGTGACCAACCGCTCTCTCCAAGGGACCTCTCGCACTTTAGTCCACACCTCGGGGGCGACTTTCGCTTGGATTTTCCGTAGGGCTTCATGTGCCTCTTGTTGAAGATCGGAGGAGTATTTAAACCAATGGGTTGCGATCCGGCTCAGTGGTCTGACAGCTCTGACGTCTCCCAACGCACCTAGAGAAAATACGACGGAGCGCATAAACTCTTCTCTCTCGCGGCCTATATTGGAGGTTCCAAGAAAACTTTTCGGCCGGCCACTTTGCGCATCCTCTAATGCATGAAGGAGAGACTCAACCGCCGGGGGACCCAGCTGAGCCAACGCTGCTGCGATCCGATTGCGCACCTCTGCCCCGGGGGTCTCATAGCCGCTTTTGCGTGTGTAAAACTCACCGATGTCGTAGCTTCCATACTTCGTTTCCTTCATGATGCGGATTAACGGCTCAACAGCCCGTGGATCGCCCAACTCGCCGAGAGCCAGGGCAGCCCGATAGCGGACCTCGTATCTGTCGTGGTCTTGCATCACTTTAACGAGCGGCTCGAACGCACGAGGGTCTTTGAGCTGCCCTAAGGTCTGAATCCCACTGTAATGGCCTTTCGAGAGGGCCCGAATCAGTGGATCAACAGCCAGCGGGCCAAGCTTGACAATCGCGTCCCACTCCTCTTTAGCCATGTGGTCATACACCCGCTCTAACGCATTCCCCGGCTTCCACTGAAGTTGACCCAGAACTTGTGAGAGCGATTTGTCAGGCTTCTGTTCCAGCATCGCTTTGACAACCGGTTGCACCGCGGGTGGACCGATGGAAACCAACGCGGAAGCAATGTCTCGCTTGTCGACGAATACTCGGCCATCCTCTTGCATGAGCATTCTAATAAGCGCGTTGACAGCGCGAGGATCACGAGGATCATCATGAGTAGCTAATGTCTTCAGGGCGTGCAGGGCGCGTGTGCCAACCTCCCAGCTCCTCCACTTATCTGTTAGAAGATCGCGTAGCCATTCCACGGCGCGAGGATCATGAAGTTCGCCTAAAGCCTCTGCCGCAGCAACTCTGACATGTGACTCTGAATCCCTTAGGACTGGAATTAGTGGTTCCACAGCGCGAGGGTCTTTGAGCTGACCAAGGGCAACAGCGGCTTCTTCACGTATCCTCCACTTTTGATCTCGTAAAGCTTGGATAAGGGGTTCCACGGCACGTCGATCACCAAGCCGACCGAGAGCCTTAGCGGCCGCACTACCCACAAACCAACGTTCCTCCCCTGTTGTCCTCATCAGTGTTTGAATTAGGGGTTCAACTGCGCGGGAATCCTTGAGGTTGCCAAGAGCTTCGGCGGCCGCTCCACTAACTTCTGAACTCTCATCACTCAAAGCATGGATGAGGGGTTCAACGACTCGGCGGTCACCAATGAGACCGAGATCTTGGGCAGCAAACATTCGGCCACTCCAATCCCCAGTTCTCAGTCGACTGACTAATCGATCAATTTCTTGCTCAGATACCTTGCGCTTTTGGGTAGCCTTGTTCTCCTGAGCCACGGTGGTGAACGGCGTAGGTAAATCGCCTGGACCGAATAGCAATGACGCACTCAGGGTCAACATTCCCATCCACTTTCTCACTCCGCTCTTTAGTGAAGCCGATCGCTTGGCTTTGATCGCGCTCAGCTTCGAGGTAGTGCTGTCTCGCGTTCGCTGCTCAAGCAG
>CAYNXT010000101.1:0-5927 GCA_964401235.1 uncultured Planctomycetales bacterium | reverse complement strand
AGCTCGGCATAGCTGCGCAGCCGCTCAAGCTGCTCGGCGTAGGTGCCATGGCGCACCACGTAATCGCTGTAGGCGCGCTCAAACTCGGCCACACTCTCGGCGAGCTTCCCACCCGAGGCATTGCCTTGCCGGAAGTCACGCAAGCTCGCCTCGATGTTGGCCATAGCTTCCTGCACATGCCGGCCGGCTTCGATGGCGTGACGCGCACTCATCGGCAGCGCACCCTGGAGGTTGCGGACGTCTGCAGCCACGGCAGCGCGCACCTGCTGCTCTTGTTCGCGCGCCATGGCCAACAGCGTGTCGGCCTGTCCTTGCCGGGCCTTGCTCAGCCCATGATCATAGAGCGACCAGTTCGCTACCGCGCCGATGAAGACCTCCTCACCCATCACCGCAGAGATCTCGGCATTCGGAATCCATCGATGCCACCACGCATCATCCGCACCTTCACTGGCAATCGCAGCACTGGTCTGCGCGATGCGCAACCCAGGATCATTCGCAATAGCCTGCTCGGCAGACGACCAGAGCTGCTCGACCCACGCGGGCTGGATGACCACGCCCGGCACCGGCTGCACCGCGATGGTGCCCTCTTCACCGGTCACGATCGCCTCATCGGCCTGCGTAAACATCAGCTGGCCGCTCTGCTGCAGTAGCTGCAAGATCGCGAGCCGCTCCGCCTCGATATCGCCGACAAGTTCGGCATCACGCTGCTGCCATGCGGTGCGCAACTTCTTGATCTCCGCCGTTTCGTCCCGCACGCCGCGAGCGTATCGCTCTTCAGCCTCCATCAACTGCTGAAGCGGTTGCAGAACGGCTGCGCGACCATCGGCATAGAAGCGTTGCTGAGTTTCCAGATGCTGTAAGCGTTGCAGATGTTGGCGCACCTGCAAGCGGGCTTCCTGCTGCGCTTGCTCAGTGGCCCAGACAATCTGTTCTTGGCTGAGCTTGGCTGTATTCACCACATTCTGGTTCAGCGCATCGCGAAGGTTGTAGGTCAAGCCAAAGAGCGGGCGAACCTTCGTCTGGATCTGCGGATCATCCTCATCTGGGATATTGAAATGCTCACCATTGACCGTCACGCCGGTCAGATTGAACTTAGGCGCGGTCGTGATGGAGAGGAGCGCGAACGGATCCGGCAATCGTGCATCGTTCCAAATCTTTCGGTACTCAAGCGCCGCGATCGCTTCCCTTGTCTCCAAGGGAGAGCTCGCCGCAGCGGCTGCTTGCGCTGCAATCTCTTGTGCTGTGCCTCCGACTGTGACAACTGATGAGAGCTCGGCACCAGCCCAAGCTGCCAGGCGAATCTGGGCATGTTGCAGTGCGGCCTCGGCCTTGAGCAGCTCCTGGCGCTTCAACCCGATATTCGCTTGCTGTTCTTTGACGGTTTCAGGATGCACCTGCCCTGTCCTGAATTGGCGGGTTTTCTTCGCAAGATCATCTTCTAATTCCTGCAACGACTGCCGGATCGCATCAACCTCTCCGGTGCTCGCCGCTGCATCCGCTTGCGCTTGCCCAAGTGCGAGTGCGCTCTGCTGTCCCACCCGATCCGCTTGCTCTGCTGCCATCTGAAGACGCAACTGTTCTTGCTCCGCAGTCAAGCGGTACTTCCCTTGGAGCGCTCGACCAACCCCTTCGGTAAACGGCACCCATTCCAATGCGCTGCCAAGAAGCCATTGCGTTAAGAACACAGGGGTCGTCGAGCCCAGCGTTACTGATTGGCCGCTTGGCACGAAGCCTGGAATATCGGGATAATTATTCCCTGAGCCTGGAGTTGGATCTGTCTTCACCCCTCCGCCGGGCTGAGTAAACTGTCCGGTGCCACCGCTTGAGCCATTGCGAAGATCGTTGAGAATGCGATTGACATCCTCTTCGCTGGGAATCCCCATGTCGTCGGCTGCCTGCTTTATCTTGTGGCGCGTGAGACCCGCCACATCGGCGAAGAAGCTCAGGTTCGCGGGAATATCCAGCTTGGCGAGCTCCACCATGCGTGCTTGCAGGGCGCGCTCACCTTCGGCAACCTTGGCTCGCCAAGCGGCGAGATTGCGCTCAACACCGTTGCGCCCGCCCCACTTTGCGAGCAGCTCGGTCAAGAGCGCTTCTGCGTCTACGACCTCAAGCGACCGCGACACAGGGATCCCCAAGATTTCCTTGACGCTCAGCTCGGCGATGGCGAAGTCATACTGGGCGCGATCCGCCGCCTGCTGGGCGGTGATGAGTTGCGAGCGAGCCAACCGTACCTGATCCTCGGTCACGCTGCCTCGACGCGCGGCTTGCGCGCGCTCCATGAGCCGCGCCTGTTCGGCCTTCTTCGTAATCGTCTCGCGCGCAATTTGTATCAGGCGATCCTGATCGACCATCGTGCCAAGGGCCTGTGCGATCTCCAACCCGCTCTCCATGGCCATCAGCTCAAGCTTATTAACGGCGTTCTCAAGTGTCTGACGAATCACCCGTTCACGCGCATTCTTGGTGATATCGTAGCTTACGCTAGCGCCAAGGCCGGCGACGAGGCTTTGCCGATCTTGCGCCACCCCGCCCAGCGGCAGATCCCCGGCGCTAGCGAGCAAGCCGACGACCTGCTCAAGCCTGAGGCTGTAGCGCTCCTCCCATTCCTTCACGCGCTCAATTAAGAGCTCAACGGTTGTCTTGCCAATCTCATGCTCAACCGAGTGCTGCTTGCGGGCGATGTGAAGATCGTTCACCGAGTGAATGACCAGTGTCTCCTCTGTGACCACCGACTCGGTCGTGGAGGTTGAGACCTGTTTGCGGTACTCTGCGAGGCCGTTAGTGACCATGTGCACCCGATGAGCCGCTGCGGTCTGATCGGCCAGCGCTGCGTAGTACTGGCGCTGGGCCTTGAGGTACTCGCTCAGTCCATCTGCGTGCCGCCCGGCGGCTCGGCGCGCAAGAGATTGCACTCGGGCATCCAGCTCTTGCACAGCCTTGTCTTGGTCGCGCGCAAGTTGCTCAGCATGGCCCAGCTCAAGCCGCAGCCGTGCTGCCTGGACATTGAGTTGAGATTCCAGAAGCTTTGCGCGTAGCGTGACTTCCTGAAGCTCTTTGGCGCTGACCTCTTTAGAGGCATAGGTCGGTGGTGTTACGGTGATATTGAAGCCGCCGCCTTCGGTGCTGCCGCTCAGATCCACCCGGATGCGCCATGTATCCTGCGCTTCACGAACAAAATTCTTGAGCTGCTGCAGGGTGATGTTTGACGCCGCCACTGCTTGCTCAAGCTCGGGAATAGACGAATCCAACCCGTAGGAGTGGAAGAGCGCTTCCTCCCCGGTTAAGTGAGAAAAGATGAAGGGGGTATCTCGCTCGCTTAAGGGTAGCTCCGCCGCTGATTTACCGAACAAGGATGCAAGCGCCACATGCGCCTTGAGCGTCTGCTGCTGGGCATCCTGCAAGCGGCGGGTCTGCTCATTCAGGATGGTCTGTGCCGAGTGTCCATCGGATGCCATCACGCGCTCCATCGTGGTGACTGCCTCTGCTTGCCGGCGCTCATTGGCGCGGGCCGCTCGCCACTTCTCATAGGTATCGCGAATCATCAGCAGCGAGGCGCGCATCTGCAAATCGGTCACGATCTTGGCGTGTTCGGCGGCGGCCTCAGCGTGCTTGATGGTGGGCGCGCGCGCCGGCTCTCGCAGCGGCAGCGACGCGCGCAGCCCGGCCGATAACCCGGCGGCGAACTCAGGATCAAGTTGCGCTCCCACGACCAGGAAGAGATCGAGCGACGGTCCGAACTTCGCACGGGCCTCATCGAGCCGGTAGCGGCCGAGCTCACGGCCCAGCTCCAAGATGCGGGCACGCGGCTGGGTGAAGGCCTCATCAAAGAGCTCAGCGAGTCCGTAGGGGGTCGTGGGAACACCCTCGACCTGTGCTGGCTTGAAGCGCTCACGTGTGAGCTCTTCCGCAATGGCACGTTGAGTATGTGGCCCGATCTCCCCAGTCGGCCCCAAGCCATGATCCTGTTGAAATTCCCTGACTGTTAAACTAACGTCAAGACTAAGAATGCTTTCTGCGAGGTCTCGAGCGCTAATGGTGTAGCCCAAATTCACCAAGCCAAGCAGAATCGGCCGAGGCACCCGATCACCATCGCGGTACGTACGCTCGGATGGCACAAAGGCTGGCGGCTCAGTCACGGCAACCCGTCTTGGAGAGATCGGCTGCTCTGCTGGCACAACCGCTGGCGCTGGAGCGACCGGCGCAGGTACTCGCACCCGCTGCGCCACCGCCGCCACGCTGGCTACCGTCAGGTCCGCTGGAATGACCAGAGGCTGTCCGACCGGCAAGCGCCGATCATCAAACCCTTCCGCCAAATACCCGGCTGCCATGCTCGCATTCACAATGGCCGCTAACGCCTTAGCCACGCTCACACCGCGTGCCTCAGCGACGCGCTTAGCGATCACCGACGGGTTCTCACCGCTCTTCAATCTCACAGTCTCAGCCCCAAGCCCAGAGCCCCCAGCCGATGTGGCCCCAGCCCCGAGCCCTGCCCGCCCCGGCTCTAGATCTGATTGACGGGCCTGCTCCGGCCGGGCTGATGTGAGAGCCGGAGCCGGGGAACCCTGAACCTCAGGGGTTGGCTTAGTTTCAGCGATTGGGGACACGATAGCCGTCGGCACCATGGTTGGCACCGTCGTCGGTGTCAGCGGGCCTGGCGTCTTCGTCGGCTCGGCAGGCAGCAGCGTTGGGGCGCCGGTGGGCGCCTTCTGCGAATCGACTAACGCTCCAGGATTCTGCGCCCCTAAAACAATGCGGAAGGTACCAATGGACTCACCGGCTTCGTAGGAGTCCTTGGCGCCATGGTAGTTGATCCAAGCCCCGACATTGTCGGCGTTCGGATCATCGGTTCGCATCATCCATCCTTGGACACTAAATTCAGCGGTCTGCTGTCCCGGCGCTAATTTGATGTAGGTCGTCGGCTTCTGGCGCAGCGCTGGCTTTTCGTTTGCCAGAATGAGCGAACCGGCTTCTCCGATGGGACGTGGCAGATTGAATACCAGCCGGTTAGACAGTTCTGCTGGAGGAATCACCGACCCTGTGAGCAATTGACCTCGCGGGTCATAAAACGCGAGGGTGGTGGCATCAAAAACCGTCGGGCTCGTGTAATTGGAGCTAAACTGCGCGATCTTGACCTCGCGCACCGGATCCAGCCGAAACGCTCGGCTCGCCGTGAGCGTAAAGCTGGCTTCCATCTCCACTGGATTACGGCCTTTTGGCCGGTGCAGCACCAGTTCTAAATCATCGGCGTGCCAGAGGTTCCCTACCGAATCCATCCGGCCGTGCAAGATCACACGGTCGTACTGTGACTCCGGCGCGTCAATGGCCGTAATGATCGCGCGTCCATTCCCTTCGGCCTCTTGGTTCCCGCGCACCCACGGCAGCACGTGGCTCGTACCCCAATCGAGCTTCGGATCGGCCGGGTGCAAGCGCAGATAGCCGTTGCCCTTCACCGAGGCGACCTGCCCTATGCCTGGAATGAAGAGTTTCAGTTCGGTGGGGGCGCTCTTCGCCTCTGTCACACCGGGTACTAGAATTGGTAGCGCATTTGGTCCTGTATCTTTTGCCTTGAGAATTTCCCAGCGACTGTTCTTCAGCAGATAGTCGGGGTCCACGGGCGTCATGGTCGCCGTCGCGCGAAGCTGTGGGGTCGCGGTGGCTTCAGGAGCCGCTGTCAGCGTAACGGGAACTTTGGTCGGTGATGGCTGCACAGGCGGCTCAGCCGTAACCGGCGCGGGCGTCGCAGAAGCGATGGTACGGGTAGATTCTGCTTCAGCATCAAACAGTCGTTCAAGCACTGGGATGGCCTCTTCATGGCGGCCATCATGGATTAACTGACCTGGGGGCAGCGGCTCATCATCCCCACCCTCGATCGGGGGTGAAAGCTGGGCCACCGCCACGCCCGGCCGTAGCTCGCGCTCAATGGCTTT
>CAYNXT010000100.1:2173-5958 GCA_964401235.1 uncultured Planctomycetales bacterium | reverse complement strand
ATGGACAAAACCCGTCGGATACAACTTCAACTCAGCCTGAAGATTAGCTACAATAAGGCACAACCAGAGAAGTCGGTGAATTGACAGAGCCGCTTATTCGTAAACAGCGGGTTGGTCGAGCGCCCGCCGCGCTCGACATTCCGCGACTGCCCTGATGGCAGTCGCTTCAGAGGTTCGACGACCGAGCCCGGGTACCCAGCCGAAGCTGGGTGGGCGAGACGAGTGCCGATGAACGTAGTTCATCGGCGTCCTCTCACCGGCTTTGTTCTGCACCATCAGTGGTGCGTTTCCGAAGCGCCGACCATCAGGGTCGGCGCGGAGTGCCGCAGCCGGAAGGGCTGCGGCGCTTGATGTGAGTGGTATAATAGAGATCTAACGGAGGTGCACGATGGCTGGGGCAGTGTTGGAGTTTTCCGAGCAAACCTTTGAACAAGAAGTCGACAAATCCGCCACGCCGGTGCTGGTGGATCTCTGGGCGACCTGGTGCGGCCCGTGCCGCCTGATTGGGCCGATGGTGGAAGATCTGGCCAACACCTATCAAGGCAAGCTGAAGGTGGGCAAGGTCAACGTCGATGACCATCCGCAGGTCGCCGCGCGATTTCGGGTGATGAATATTCCGACCTTGCTACTCTTTAAGGGCGGTCAAGAAGTGGATCGCATCGTCGGCGTGGTGCCCAAGGAAGAGCTCACCCGCCGCATCGATAAAGTCGTGGGCTGATGGTGCGGAGGCACGCCTCCGCGCGTCTTGCAGTACTCTGCTCCGGGCAGGGCACGAACCTGCAAGCGATTCTCGACGCCTGTGAAGCCCCACGAGCAAAGCTTGTGGGGCGGAATCCTGAGCGAGCCCCGCTGAAGCGGGGCGAGTCAAAGGATCGCAGCCCTCGACTCAAGGCGCAGGTCGCCGTCGTGATCAGCGATCGCCCTGACGCCTACGCACTGCGTCGAGCCAGGCGGGCCGGTGCTGACGCCAGGTATTTCAATCCGCACGACTATTCCACGCGCGGCGCCTACGAACGGGTCCTTATTGCGTGCTTGAACTCCTACGGCGTCCGGCTCATCTGTTTGGCCGGGTTCATGCGCATCCTCTCGCCGGTGTTTGTGCACGCCTTTCGTAACCGCATCCTCAACATCCACCCAGCCCTGCTCCCGGCTTTTCCAGGAGCCCATGCCGTTCGTGATGCGCTCGCTTGGGGAGTGAAGGTGACCGGCGTCACAGTGCACCTGGTGAATGAGAAAGTCGACTATGGGCCCATTGTGCTGCAGGAAGCGGTGGTGCTTGCGCCACGCGATACCGAAGCGAGTTTGCTGGCGAGAATTCATCAGATCGAGCATCAGCTCTATCCGAAAGCCATTCAGCTCATACTGGAGCGACGCGTGAAGGTGGTCGGACGGCGGGTCGTACGGGTCTAACGAAAGACTTCTAACCGAGTTTTTGGCAGGACAAGACTTCGGCCCGTCGGCTGATGCACGAGCCGGATGGCGTTGAACGACTCAAAGCGGTAGCTGCCGAGCACTTTCGCAATCACATTCGTTGACGTGCGGAAGATGTTGCGGATCGTCGCGTCATCGAGCGTCTGGCCCTCGGCCGGGGCGACATTCAGTGTGAACGCGAACTCCCCATCGCGGAACTCCCCGCCGCAGCGCCCCACCTCCGCGGTGCTCGCTTTCTGCAGCTCTTCGGTCAGCGCCTGTTGGATGCGGCGGGCCAGCTGCCAGCTGAGAAACTCCTCCAAGCGGATATCCCTCGGCACGTATTGATCAATCGTCAGCGGCGTCGAGCTCTCCGGCAGGTAGTTGAGCTCAAAGATCGTCCGCGCAAACATCTCCGGCGTGTTGAGCATATTGGCGTTGACGCGCCGCACATCATCCAAGTACCGCACGAGGGTCAGATAGGCTCCAGGGGTGTTGGGGTCTGACAGCAGCAAGACATAAAAGTTGACCTGGGCGTTCGTGCTCAGGAGCACGCGATGGATCACAGTGAGAACCTTGCCGGCCGCCGCATCAAATGCCGGGCCGATGCCTAGTTGGCCGCCGACTTGCGTCAAGGCATTCGGGTAATCCAGGTGCACCGCCAGCGTGTGCTCGATGAAGCGCACCGAGGCGCGCAACTGCTCTTTGGCCAGCAAGTCCGACACGGAACTGACGAGCTGCGCTTTCGGATAGGTCGGGCGGTTACTGCACGAGGCCGTCAGAGCGAGCGCGGCACAGGCCAGCACGACAGGACGAGGCGCGAGCAATGAGCGCGATGTTCGCATGGGTCACGATCCGTTTTACGTTGGTGAGATGAGGGGAGCAGGAAACTGCCGTTCCTTGCCATATTCCTTGAAGATCGCTTCGATCTCATCGTATTCCAGTTCGTTCTTCTTCAGCAGCTCATCCTTGAAGCGCTCAAGCAGAGTATCCTCGCGCCGCAGCAGCTCTTCGACCTCTTTCATACACACACTCATGAGCTGTTGCGTTTCTTCGTTGAGCCGAGCTTTCATCGTGTCTGACAAGTGATCGCCCGTCGCCCCCTTCCGAAACGCCCAAGAACCTATCAAGATTTCGTAGTCTCCAATGAACCCGTTCGTGCCCATTCCCAAGCTCCAGACCATGTGGTGGGCATCGGCGATGGCATGGCGGAAGTCCGCGCTCACCCCTGAGGTGGTCGAGCTGCACTTGAGCTTTTCCGCCACATAGCCGGCGAGCGACACCTTGATGTCCGCCAGCAATTTCTCACGGTTCTCGCTAAAGTACTCGTGGCGCGGCGCATGGTAGACGACGCCCAAGGTCGAGCGGCGCATGTAGATAGAAGCCTTGAACACATCGTCCGTCGGATGGAGCAGGTACAGGACGATGAGATGGCCGGCTTCGTGATACGCGGTATCGCGGCGCTCCTCTTCCTGCATCTTGCGGTAGCGCTTGGAGCCCATGTCGACGCGTTCGAACGCCTCAGAGATGTCTTTGAAATTGATGACCTCTCGCTGGTTTCGGGTGGCGATGAGGGCGGCTTCCTGCACCAGACTTTGGATTTCCGCAGGCGACTTCCACACCGAGCGGCGGGCGAGCCGCTTGGGGTCGATCGTCGCGTCGGCCTTGACCTTGCTCAGGTAGAACTGGAACAGTTTCTCGCGGTCTTCCAACCCTGGGCGGTCGATGTAGATTTTACGGTCAAATCGGCCAGGACGCAGCAACGCCTCGTCAATCACCTCTTCGGCCTGGTTCATCGCGCCGATGACGACGATATTGGAACCGACCGACTCCAGCCCGTCCATTTCAACGAGCAGTTGGTTGACCGTGTTGTTGTAATCGGTTTGGGCGCCGAAGCCGATGTCCATGGCTCGGGAGCGGCCCACCGCATCAATCTCATCCAAGAAGACGATGCAGCCGCCATGCAGTTCCGCCATCAGCCGCGCGCGTTTAAAGAGCGAGCGCACCCGCGCGCCACCGGTGCCCATAAAGATCACATTGAACTCAGCACCCGATGCCGCAAGAAATGGCAAGCCCGATTCGGTGGCGATGGCTTTCGCGAGGTACGTTTTTCCGCATCCTGGAGGACCCATAAGTAAGATCCCGCGCAGGACTCGGCCGCCGATCTTGGCGACCTTGGCATGATCCCGCAGGAGCTCAACAACCTCCCAGGCCTCCTGCTTGGCTTCGTCCATGCCGATGACGTCGCTCCAGGGCACTCTGATGGCGGAGCGCTTGGCGGCTTCTCCGCCCAAGCTCGTAAGGCTGCCAAAACCGCGTCCGCCAAAGAGGAAATACTGGTAGAGGACCACGAACGCCACCGCGGCCAGGATGGA
>CAYNXT010000100.1:0-2163 GCA_964401235.1 uncultured Planctomycetales bacterium | reverse complement strand
GGGACGTAAACGCCATGATATAGTCGCGTTGGTAGGAGTCCAACCGGCCAATCGCGTAGATGGGCCACAAGATCGAGAAGAGGAGGACGAGCCCAATGACGAACTTGACCCAGTGGACGACAAAAAATAGGCGAAGATTCGCTGAAAAGTTGCGTCGTGACTTCATGGTAACCACAACTATATCATGTCCGACGCTGAGTGTCAACGGAACCTAAGTGATTTTAATATACTTTATCCTTTCATAAACTCTTAATGATGTGAAACTGGCTCATCAACTTGACAGACACCTAGGGGTGGAGCATAATCGCCCCAATGTCCACACGTATTAAGACGCTCACTGCTCGTGAAATTCTCGACTCTCGAGGACAACCCACCATTGAAGTCGATGTCCTTCTCACCGACGGCTCCTGCGGCCGTGCCGCGGTGCCCTCAGGCGCTTCGACCGGAAGCCATGAAGCGCTTGAGCTGCGCGATACGGCGGAAAAGCGCTACGGGGGCAAAGGCGTGCAGCAGGCGGTCGCTCATGTCCGCGGTCCGATCGCCCGCGCCTTAACAGGGTATGATGCGGCCAAGCAAGCCGCGTTGGATCGTCGCGTATGCGAGCTTGATGGCACGCCGAATAAGTCGAAATTCGGGGCGAACGCCATCCTCGGCGTTTCGCTGGCGGTCGCCAAGGCCGTCGCGAAGAGCCGCGGTCAAGCGCTCTATCGTTCGCTCGGCGGGACGAGCGCGCGTGTGTTGCCTATTCCTCTGATGAACATCGTCAACGGCGGCGCGCACGCCGACAACACGCTCGACATCCAAGAGTTCATGATCATGCCCATCGGCGCGCCGAGCTTTTCTGAGGCGCTGCGCATGGGCGCAGAAATATTTGCGGCGCTGAAGAAACTGCTCAAATCGCGACGGCAGACGACCGCGGTCGGCGATGAAGGCGGGTTTGCGCCCAGCCTCGGCTCGAATGAAGCAGCGATTCAGGTGGTCCTGGAGGCGATCGAGCAGGCCGGCTACGTGCCGGGCAAACATGTGATGCTCGCGTTGGACTGCGCCGCGAATGAATGGACCCATGACGGCGCGTATCGTTACTTTAAGAGCGACCCCTCAGGGCGTGTTAAGGCTGAGGCATTGATTGAGCAGTACGCGCAGTGGGCATCGAAGTATCCGCTGGTCTCCATCGAAGACGGATTAGGGGAAGATGACTGGACAGGCTGGCGCGCGCTCACTCAGCGGCTCGGTGGTCAGGTGCAGTTGGTCGGAGATGATCTGTTTGTGACCAACACGCAGCGGCTTAAACGGGGCATCGCCGAGCGCGTGGCGAATGCTATTCTCATTAAGGTCAACCAAATCGGCACACTGACCGAGACGCTTGACGCGATCGCCATGGCCAAGCGCGCGCGCTACGGCACGATCATTTCGCACCGCTCCGGCGAAACGGAAGACGTGACCATCGCCCACCTGGCCGTTGCCACCAACGCCGGGCAGATCAAAACCGGATCGCTCTCGCGCAGCGAGCGGGTGGCGAAGTATAATGAGCTGTTGCGCATTGAAGAGGCACTTGGCAAGCGCGCAGTGTATGCGGGGACTCAATGGCAAAGCGGATGCGCTGGATTGCAGCGCTCGGGCTCATCGGCCTCAGTCTCTTCGGCCCGGGCACGTACCACCTGATCCGCCAGGCGATTCGACAACATCAGATGGACCGGCAGCTCGCCCAGCTTGAGGCTGAGCACGAGCGGCTCACGCGCGAGCACGAACGGTTGGAACACGATCCTACCTACGTCGAAGGACTGATCCGTACGACCTTCAAAGTCTCCCAACCTGGGGAGCTCGTGATCCCACTTGAGGAACGCGACACGTCCTCTCGTCGATAATTCTCCATTGGCCTTCTGTATTCTCGTTCGTTATAATAAACGCTACTCTTTACGTTACTGCGGGGTGGAGCAGCCAGGTAGCTCGTCGGGCTCAATACTGGGCTGTCCGGTCGGTAACGATCGGATGACTCCCGTCAAAGTCGGTGAAGCCTTTTCTGCTGAATGAACGCAGAGTGGTAATACCGAGCCAAGCCTCCGGAGAAGCCGGCGGAAGGTGTAGAGACTAAACGGCGGGCTCCCACGAGGTGGGAGAAGATATAGTCCAGACCACGAACTTTGCACTCAAATGAGTGCGGGG
>CAYNXT010000099.1:0-6061 GCA_964401235.1 uncultured Planctomycetales bacterium | reverse complement strand
TCTAAAGCCAATGACGCCCTAATGCGCTTGAATAAAGCCAAGAGCGATTTTGTCTCCGCCGTCTCGCATGAGCTGCGCACTCCGCTGGCGGCGATCAAGGGGTATGCCGCGCTGCTGGGAACCGGACAGTTCGGCGCCCTAGCCAAAGCGCAGGCCGAGCGCATCGCAAAAATTGAGAAACACTCGGACTTGCTCACCCAGCTCATCAATAATCTGCTGGATATCGCGCGCATCGAATCGGGACGTCTGGCGATGGAACACCGTCCCATCAATCTCGAGGAGTTTCTCTCGACGGTTCATGATGCGATCCGACCTCAACTGGAGGAGAAGCGCATCCGCTACGCCGTGGATCAAGACGGCGTGACCGAACTCATCGGCGACTCCCAGCACTTGCAGCGGGTGTTTATCAACTTGCTCTCCAACGCGGTGAAATACACCCCGGAAGGCGGGAGCGTGCGCGTCGGCATCGCCCGCCACGGCTCGGGGATTCGCGCGACGGTCAGCGACACCGGCTGCGGGATCAGTCGCGAGGAGCTGCCTAAACTGTTTCAGGAGTTTTACCGATCCAATGACCCGATCAATCAACAGGTGCGCGGCACTGGATTAGGGTTAGCGCTGGTCAAGCGCATCGTCGAAGCTCATCACGGATCGATTGCCGTGGAGTCAGAACTGAAGAAAGGCAGCACCTTCACCGTGGATCTTCCAACATGAGTCCTCAAGCGACAATTCTCGTGGCCGATGATGATGCGGATTTGCGGGATATTTTACGCTCGGTGCTGGAGCCGGCCGGCTTTGCCGTGACTGAAGCGGCCGATGGACGTGCAGCGCTTGAGGCGGTGCGCGTGGCTGCGCCCGATCTGCTGATCTTGGACTACATGATGCCGGTGATGACCGGCCCGCAAGTCTGTGAAGCGCTGAAGCAAGATATTCTGCTGCGCCACTTACCGATCATCATGCTCACGGGAAAAGGCGAGGTGCAGGATAAGGTTCAGGGGATTAACGCGGGGGCGGATGATTACGTGGTCAAACCCTTTGAGCCGGAGGAGCTCCTCGCACGAGTGCAGATGGTGTTGCGACGCACCGCGCGAGATTTAGAAGCCAACCCGTTGACCAAACTGCCAGGCAATATCTCCATTCAGCGGGAATTGGAACGCCGTCTCTCGGCGCGAGAGCCGCTGGCCGTGTGCTACCTCGATCTGAATCAGTTCAAGGCGTTCAACGATCATTTCGGCTTTCAACGGGGCGACCAGGTGATTCAACGCACCGCCGCCATTTTGCTGGAGACGGCGAAACGCCAGGGCGGGCCTGGCGATTTTGTCGGCCACATCGGCGGAGATGACTTCATTTGCATGACCACCCCGGATCGTGCGGACTCGCTCGGCGATGCGATCATTCGTAACTTCGATGCCATGGTGCCGGAGCTCTATGATGAGGGGGATCGCGCGCGCGGCTATTTGCTCCACACCGACCGCAAAGGACAGCTGATCAAGATTCCGCTGCTCTCGATCTCCATCGCCCTGGTGACGAATGATACGCACCCGCTCACCCATGCTGGCCAAGTCGCGAAGATCGGAGCGGAGCTGAAAGCCTACGCGAAGCAGTTTGATCGAAGCTTGTGCGTGCGGGAGCGCCGTCAAACACCCTCAACGAACTGAGGGTTATTCTGCGACAGGTTCGTGGACGCGAATGACCGTCGTCGCGCCAGCCGTCGGACGGCCTTGCCAGATCAGATAGCCGCGGTTTCCCGGACCAGAGGCTTGGCGGCTTGCCGCCCGTGTGGACTCGATCCGACGACGCCAGGCGTCGCGCTGGGTATCTTTGCGATACTCGATGGCTTCGCGAATGGCCAGGCGCAAGTGCGGCAAGGACACCAGGTGCCGGCTAAGGATTAAGCGTTCCTGCTCCAGATCCAGCACCCGCTGCATCAACGCCTCGCGCTCCTCCTGCAATTGACGATACGACTGCTGCACCTGCTCCACATCCGATGTGAGCCGTGCCACATCCGAGGCCAAGCGTTGAGTGTGGACATCCAGCCGATCGACCTCCGCGACGCTCGAGACGAGCTGGGTCTTAGCTTCGCTCAGTTGCGCCTGCAGGGTGCGCTCTTTTTGCTGGAGGTGTGCAATCATCACATTCCGTTGAGCGATCGCGCCTTGCAGTTGTTGGTTCTCTGTTGAGAGCGAACGGAACGAGGAGGCAAGAAATGCGCCAACAATCGCCAGGGGAATCAGTATGGTGCCGATGATGATGGTGGGTTTAAGCGACAGCGTGAGGCGTACCGTTGAGCGGCTCTTGCGTGCGGGTTCCTGGCGGTTTTGACGCTGCAGAAAATCGTGGAGCCGCTGCCGCGTCGCCTCTTCCAGGGGGAGCCATTCGAGGCCGGCCGGATACCATCGCCCCTTGGAGGGCCGCGTGCCGGACCATCGGATGACGCCGGTGGCCGTGAAACTTTCCTCCTCCCCGGCAATTGGCACGTTGAGGGTGAGTCGATCCCCTTCATGGGGCGCTTCTCGAATCAGGATCCCGGCCCCGCGCTCGCTCATATTGACGAGCTGGCCGTCACGCGGAAGAAAATCCTCGGCTGAACAGTACTGAATGCGGCAGGCATAGGGGGTGCGAAGAATGCTCCGTCGCTCTTGCATCAGCTCATGCGGCCTCGATGGCCTGTTCTAAGTGAGTGCGGTCTTGCTCGTCCACATCCACGAGCTGGTAGCCGCTTTGGTAGCATGAGGTGGTGGTCGAGGACTGCTGCCAGATCAGCCGGGCTCGCGATTCGATTGCCTCACTGGCATTCGATAAGAGTAACCGGACACGCAGCTTGGCGCGCGGTGAGATGCGCTGTTCCGTTTCAATTCGAAACCCATCGCGGCTGACATCCTCCAGCGCGCCGGCGAAGATGGATCCGTTTCTGCCGTGGTGTAATTCAAGACGCGTCATCCCGCCTGGCACCCGCTTGTGCTGCCGACGCCCCCCGCCCCAATGACGGACATCCGTGACCGAGCCTTGAAGCTGATACAATGTTTCTTGGAGTGCCTGTTCGCGCGCTGCCGCGCTCTCAAGCGCTTGCTGCAGCTCGGTGAGCATTCGCTCCAGCGATTCGCGCGCTGTATGGGCCTCGCTCAACGCGCGTTGCGCGTCATCCCGTTCGCCGCTCGCCAGGGCCAGCTGTTTGGCCATGCCCTGCAGCGCATCGAGCTGTGTCTCCAAGCGCTGGAGACGAAGGCGCGACTCGCCCAAATACCACTCACTTTCTTCCCACTGTTTGCGCTGTGCCAGCGCTTCCCGTTCCCAGCGTTCGCGCTCGGCCTGCGCGGACCGAAGCTGGTGATGCAACTCCTGCGATTGCTGCTCCAGCGTGGCGGATTTGGTCCGTTCCTCGCCCAGAAACCAGCTGGCTTCGTTGCGTTGGCGCCGGAGCGAGTCGAGCTCGCTGGCGTACTGCTCCAGCGTCTCCTTGGCTTCCTCCAGCCGCTGCCGCTGCTGGTCTAGCTGCTTGGTCACATATTCACTCGCCGCTCCAGCGCTTAAGAGCTCTGTCAATTCCTCGCGTCCAATCAGCGTGACGTGATGCTCCTTGGCAAGGCGCTGCGCCGGCACCGTAAACGAGGCCGCCGCCACGAGGAACCCCTGATCGACCCGGGCGTCCTTCATGGTGCGAATGAGCCGCTCGACGGTCTGTTTCTCAAAAAATGGGCCATTGCCCGCACACAGCAGCGCGGTCTTGTTACCGTCTTTCATCATGACCCGCAGCGTTCCCCATGGGGGCTGAACGATTTCCTGCTCCATCACTACCTGGTAGCCTTGACGCTCAAACGCCCGCCAGACTAATTGGTCGATTAGCGTCATGCCGGCGGATAATTGGGACTTCCCCGTACCTGATGTCCCACTGACGCCGGAGTGGCTCGACTGCCGAGCGATCACCCACCATCCAGCACCTGCTAACACAACACACAGAGCCAATCCAATCCACCATCCAAGCCCTACTCCAGACGGCGATGTTGCTGGTGAGGATGAAGTGCTTGGTGTTCCGCTGAGCAGGTGCGTGCGGCTGGCTACCCGAGGCACGAGGAGACTCGCTGGTTGAGGCGCGGATGGAACGCTGGCCGCCTTTTGCTCTGCCGCAGGAGTGAGGGTAGCGGTCCAGGGAATCGGTGTGGCACTCGCTAGCGCTTCCTGCATGGCTCGAAACCGCTCGCTGATGTGGAGCCCCACGGGCAGCCCGCCCCGGTCGGGCCGGGGAGCCCGTGGCACCGGCAACCCCGCCCCGGTGGGGGCGACATCCCGTCCTCCCATCAGCTGCTGCACGACCACCGTGCCGCCCACGGCCAAAGGCCGTGGCGCAATGACGGGGTTGCGCGCTCCACGCGCACCGACGATCGTTCCTCTCTTGACACCGACTTCCATATCCATGCGGTTGATAGCGGTGGGGTGATCGATCTCGATCAGAATGCGCCCTGCTTCAGAACGCACGTGAGCGGCATAGGAATCTGTGAGGACGATTTCAACGGACCGAACAAAGGGACGATCATACCGTGTGCGAATGGTCTTGATCACGCCGCGTCCGATAGCCGATTGTTCAGGCAGCGCACCGGTGACACGCCGGCTGGGAAACTCAATGACGAGTCGAGGAGGTTTCTGAAGCGATTGGGTGCGAATCGCCAGCGGCTCCTGCGAATCAAGAGCCAGCGCGATGATGGTCTTGGTCATCGGCACCGGTGTGGTCGTCTCAGCGGCCTCGGCGACCACCACTCCGCTCAGCAGTAACATGGCGGCCACGATCAGCGGATTCTTCCAAATCATCCCAACACTCTCGAGGCGGGTCCTGCCGCCTGCGGCAGCCCACCGTGCTCGTCCCACCCTTGGCGGGACTCCGCGCTGTGGGCGCCCGACCTCCGGCGTCACCCGCACGCGGGTGTTGGGATGCGCGCTAGAGGACCTGGGCCGCATCATTCACATGCACCTCTGCCGTGTTCCACTCAGGCAGGACCGTGGCCGCGCACACCTGCTCTTGGACGCGCTCCACCTTGGCCTTCGCCACCACCTGCTCATTGCGCACGATGGAAATCGTGTCCCCGATCCGCACACGGTCCCATCCCAGATCCACGACGACGAAGTTCCATGACTGGTGCACCGACAGGACGCGCCCTCGCAGCTCGGCCGCGCCGGGGTCGCTGACAACGATTTTTTCTAATTGCACCGGGCTGGATGCCCCCGCAGCGCCTGAGCGCTCCTGGAGCGACATGGCCAGCTCGCCTTGCAACTGTTCGGTTTGTTGTTGAAGCGACGCGACGCGCAATTGTAACTCGCGCACCCGCTTTTGCTCTTCGCTCACGCGTCCGTGGGCCTGCTGCAACTCGGTTTTAGTGGCATTCAAGGCTTCCGAAAGAGCCTGTGAGCGCGTCCGCTCCTCTTGGAGCTCCCGCGTGATCCGCTCGTGATTGGTCAGCGCGCTCGTGAACTGGCGTTCCAGCCGCTGGCGAGCTTCTACTGCCTCCTCATACCGATGCTGGAACAACCGCTTACCGACATGCTCCGTTCCGGCGATTCCGATGAGAAATAGCCCGCCGGCTGCTACGATGATTCGCTGTTTCGTGCCCACGATTCTTCCCTCCTTCAGATGACATGACCAAAACAAACGCCCCCGGCCGACCGAACCTGGCTGGGGGCAATCCGACAGCGCTCAATTGTCTGACGTGCTGTACGTTACCGCAATCCTGCATGCGTGGAATCCACGCACACAGTATCAAGTGTGGCTAAACTTGTCAATAGTTTTTACCGCGCTTTTCAAGGCCTGATACCGCTCGAAGATTCCCCGCTTTCTCGGCAAACAAAGCTGAGTTCCTCCAACGTTTTTCCTGCCATGTTCTCACCGATCCATCTCCATACAGGATAAACGTTGGGCAGTTGCAGCGTTTTTGATTTTCGAGGAGTGAGATTCAGTCGAATCAAGCTTGCATAGAGCGTTTGATTGCGGATTTGCAGTTGACATGCTGGGCGATTTTGCCCAATCTTGTGTTCTGCCTGTCGCTTCGCCTTGATCGACTGTAACCAAGAGAGGTCC
>CAYNXT010000098.1:0-6068 GCA_964401235.1 uncultured Planctomycetales bacterium | reverse complement strand
AGTTAGACAAGCGCGAAAATGGCGGGACATTCCAAATGGGCTGGCATCAAACACAAGAAGGCGGTCGTTGATGCCCAGCGAGGAAAAATCTTCTCCAAAATTATCCGCGAGCTCACAGCTGCTGCCAGGCTCGGCGGCGGCAGTCCTGAGGGCAATCCCCGGCTACGCGTGGCCATGCAGAAGGCTAAAGAGGCCAATATCCCCAAAGACAGCGTTGATAAGGCGATCAAACGCGGCACCGGAGATTTGCCAGGCGTTTCTTATGAGGAGATGATTATCGAAGGCTACGGGCCGGGTGGGGTCGCAATTTTGGTTGAAGCGCTGACGGATAACAAAAATCGCACCTCAGCTGAAGTTCGCAGCCTCTTTTCCAAGGGCGGCGGCAATCTGGCAGGGGCCGGCAGCGTCTCGTGGCTGTTTCAGCAAAAGGGACTCGTGAGTTTGAATCTAAAAGGGCTTGGCGAAGACCGGCTGATGGACATTGTGCTCGAGGCCGGGGCCGAAGATCTCAAGGTGGAGGGTGAACAAGCCACCGTCATCGCCGCTCCCCACGCTTTTGAGGCGGTAAAACAGGCGTTGCAACAGCAAGGCATTACGTGGGATGTCGCAGATGTATCCATGGTGCCAACGACGAGCGTGCGCGTGGATGATGCCGCGCAGGCTAAAACCCTGCTGAACTTATTGGATATGCTCGAGGAGCACGAAGATACTCAGCACGTCTACGCGAACTTCGATATTCCGGATGCCATCTTGGCTGAGCATGCTGCCTCGTAACATCATCCTCGGCATTGACCCAGGTCTTAACAGCACAGGGTATGGAGCCATTGCCGCAGACGGTCGAGAGCTGCACTTCATGAGTGCCGGCGATATCCGCCCGCCGAAAGGCAAGCCGCTCGCCGAGCGGCTCGACTTTCTCCATCAGGCACTCACACAGCTCATCGCCCGCCAACATCCCACCACGCTCGTCCTGGAAATGATCTTCACGCATCAGCGCTATGCCAACACCGCGGCCCGGATGGGACACGCCAGGGGCATTGTGTGCCTCGTGGCACAGCAGCATCAGGTGCCGCTCATCGAGTATCCGCCGGCGCGGATTAAAAAGGCGCTCACCGGGCGCGGAGCCGCGTCCAAAGATCAAGTCGCGCGTATGGTGATTCGATGGATCGGCTGCCATGATCCGCGCTGGTCGTTTGATGCGACCGATGCCTTGGCATTGGCGATTGCGCATGCGCAGATGCAGCGTCCACTGCTTTGTCAAAAAGCGATCTGGCAGCGGGTCCTGCCACCTGCGGGACCCCGCCAGCTGGCCTTACGCCGCATGGCCCAGGTGCAGTCGTTGGCGACGCAGCGTCCTCTGCCCAGGTCGAACGGCCAGCCGGCAGGGGCCTCCCCTCCGGTGTCACCCGCTAACAAAGCTGTCTCCGTCCACCGTCACGTCTCTGTCGAGTCATAGCCGATGATATCGAGATTACGTGGCGTGGTGAGAGAGCAGGGAGATGCGTCCATTCTGCTGGATGTGCACGGCGTCTGCTACGAAGTGTTCGTGCCCCCCTCGATCATCCGCAATCTTCCTGAGCGCATGACCGTGGACGGGGAGGTGGAGCTCATCACCTTTCATTATCAGCAGCTTGAGGTGGGTCGAGGCATTCCAGTCCTGATCGGGTTCTTGAATGAGATTGAACGGGAGTTTTTCTCGCGGTTTATTTCCGTCTCAGGGGTCGGACCGAAAGCGGCGCTGAAGGCGCTGACGCTGCCGATTGCCTCCATCGCGCAGGCCATTGATGAAGGCGATTTGGGCATGCTCAAGTCGCTACCTGGCATTGGCGAGCAGCGCGCCAAAGAGATCGTCGCCAAGCTCCAGGGCAAGGTGGGCAAGTATGCGCTCATGCGCGCAAAGGACGGGATACTCCCCAAGACTGAGGCGCATCGAACCGGTGGGGAGCTGGAGGAAGAAGCCGTCGCCGTGCTGGTGCAGCTGGAGTACAAGAAGTCAGATGCTAAGCAGATGGTGCGTACGGCGATGGAGCGCAACGGCAAGCTCTCAACGGTCGAAGAGCTGCTCAATGAGGTCTACCATCAACAGCGACTCGCGACCGAGGCGCCAGCATGAAGAACACTGGGAATGTAGAGCCGACCGACGACGATCAGATTCTTAATCTCAGCCTGCGCCCCAAGCGGTTTGACGATTTTGTGGGGCAGCAGCAGGTGGTGGAGAATCTGCGCGTGGCCATTCAGGCGAGCAAGAACCGGCAGGAGCCGCTCGAGCACTTGCTGCTGGCCGGTCCGCCTGGACTGGGCAAGACCAGCATCGCCCATATCGTCGCCCATGAAATGGGGGCGAAAATTACCGCCACCAGCGGCCCAGCGATCGAGCGGGCCGGAGACCTCATTGGCATCCTCACCAACCTGGAAGCAGGGGACATTTTGTTTATTGATGAGACCCATCGACTCTCCAAGGTCGTTGAAGAGTTCCTCTATCCGGCGATGGAAAACTCTGAAATCGATTTCGTGATCGATAAAGGCCCGTATGCCAAGACGATTAAATTCCATTTGAAGCGCTTTACGCTCATCGGCGCGACGACGCGGGCAGGCCTGTTGTCCAATCCGCTGCGGAGCCGGTTTGGGATGGTCTTCCACCTGGATTTTTACAAGCCTGAGGATCTCATCCAGGTGATCTGCCGCTCGGCGGAGATCTTAAGCATCACGCTTGAGCCGGATGCGGCGCGCACCATTGCGGAGCGTTCGCGAGGCACACCCCGCATCGCCAATCGGCTGCTGCGGCGGGTGCGGGATTACGCCCAGGTGAAGGCCAGCGGCACGATCACCAACGAGGTCGCCGAAGCCGCACTTGCGGCTCAAGGGGTCGATGGGTTTGGACTGGATGCGATTGACCGCAAGGTGTTGAAGACCATCATCGAATTTTATGGCGGCGGGCCCGTGGGCATCGAGGCGCTGGCTGCAGCGCTCAATGAAGAACCGGACACTATTGTCGATGTCGTTGAGCCGTTCTTGCTCTCCGCCGGGTTGCTCAAGCGCACCGCCCGCGGCCGCAAGGCGACGCGCTTAGCCTACCAGCATGTCGCCACCCTCAAAGACCAGCGGCTCGAACTGTTTGCGACTCCCTCATGACTCCTATTTTTGATTCTCTGGCTTGTCGCTTCCTCAGGCTTGCTCTCGTGTGGTCTGTGCTCATGGCGAGCCCATCGCTCGGGGCTCAGCCCAATCCTGAATGGATTCGGGTGGCTGTGGTGCGGGATGATGCCCAGGTCGATTTGCAAATTCACGGCCAGTTTACGATGTCAGCACTCCAGGGCGGGTTGCCCATTCAGCAGGGCAGCCAGTTGCAATCCGTCGCCGTGCGCGCGGTCCCGGCGGGTTTAGCCATCGGAGAGAAAATTGTTCCCGTGAGCGGCGTGCGGGTTGAAGCGGTGCACGAAGCGACGATTAGCCTCAACGGGAAACGACTGCGCGGGATGTTGGAGATTGTGCGTCAACCAAACGACACCTTGCGGGTCGTGAACTATGTCGCGCTGGAGGACTATTTGCGCGGCGTGTTGAGCAAGGAGGCACCGGACTACTGGCCGCCTGAGGCGCTCAAAGCCATTGCCATCGCGACGCGCACGTATGCTGTCTATCAGCGCTTTCTCAAGGTGCAGGTGGACTATGATGTGACTGGGGATGTCATGTCGCAGGATTATGGAGGGCGCACCGCCGAAAAAACCAAGACCACCCGAGCGGTACAAGCCACCCAGGGCTGGATCTTGTTGGCGAATGGCAAGCTCTTTCCGACCTTTTATCATTCAACCTGCGGGGGCATCACCGAGCACGCACGGGTGATGGGCCACTTTGATCTTCCCGCGCTCCACGGTGGGGTGAAGTGCGTCTTTTGCACAGCCTCGCCATTTTATCGATGGGAGCGCCGGCTCACGAAGGCGGATGTGAACTGGGTGCTGCGTAAGAGTCAGCATGGCTCAGTCGGTGCGATTCAGGGCATGGACGTGACGCAACGGACGCCAACCGGTCGGGTCAAAGAACTGGCCATCACTGGCGCCTTGCGCACACTGCGCCTGAGCGGGTATGATATGCGCGCACTCTTTGGCTTTGAGCGGATCCGCAGCCCCTTGTTTTCCGTCACGCTTAGCGGGGATGAGTTTATCCTCGAAGGCCACGGCTGGGGGCATGGAGTCGGCATGTGCCAGTGGGGGGCGGCGGAGCTCGCTCGGCGGGGACTCTCGGCGGCCGAAATCCTGGCCTACTACTACCCCGCCACTCAACTTGTGGAATTGAAAGACGCGGTGAACCATCCTGTCGAGCTCATCAGAGGAGACGTGAACTAGATGCCTACGCAAGGTGCAGGGGCTCCGAGCCCCATCGCGATGTTGTTTCCGATCGCGATGATGTTTCTGATTTTCTACGTGTTGGTGTTCCGCCCCCAAACCAAGGCCCGCAAGGAACATGAGCGGATGGTGAAAAATCTTAAGAAGCATGATGAGGTAGTGACCAACGGCGGCATTTTCGGCACCGTCGTGAACGTCAAGCCGGATGCCATCACGCTACGCGTGGATGAAAATGTCCGCCTTGAAGTCGAGCCTTCCGCAATTACACGCCTGGTAAAACGCAAGGGGAGCGAGCAAGAACCGGTCCTGGTGGAGACTCGACGCTGATCCCCCCACCTGCCTTCGGCCCGCAGGGCCGACAACGGGGAAGCCTCTCGAGTAGCTCGCCTGCGGCGAGCAGGCAGGTGGGGGGATAATGCCATCCAGCTTTCGCTGGCGGGTCCCCCTGGTCTTGGTGGTCATTGCCACCGCCGCGTGGTTTACTTTTCCCCTCTCAAAGCGCATCAGTCTTGGGCTGGATTTACAGGGTGGGATGCACCTGGTTCTGAAAGTCGAGACGGACAAGGTGCCCCCGGAGGCCCGCGATAAGGATGTGACAGCCATTGCGGTTGAAATTATCCGCAACCGCGTTGACCAGTTCGGCGTGCGAGAGCCGCTCATTCAGCGCCAGGGCACCGATCACATACTGGTGCAGCTGCCCGGGGTGACCGACCGGGAGCGCGCCTTAAATCTGATCGGCCAAACTGCGCTCTTAGAGTTCCAGCTTGTCTCAGAGAGCCGGCGGTTGCTGCAGCAGGCGATTGATGGCACCGTCCCTAGCGGCTACCGGCTGGTTGAAGATGAAACCGGCGCGCCGCTGTTATTGGAAACGGATGAAACGCTGACCGGTTCGATTTTGGCTGATGCCTGGGTGGAGGCCGGAGAGCTGGGCCTGCCGGAGGTCAGTTTCCGGCTGAACAAAGAAGGGGCAAAAGCGTTCGGGCGGCTGACTGGCGCGAATATCAACCGGCGCTTGGCCATTGTCCTTGATGGCAAGGTGCAGTCGGCTCCGGTGATCCAAAGCCGCATTACGGACGCGGGACGCATTTCAGGCCGGTTCACGCGCGAAGAAGCGCATGACCTAGCCATTGTGTTGCGGGCGGGTGCCTTGCCGGCTCCGATTAGTATTGCAGAAGAGCGCACGGTCGGTCCGAGCTTAGGGCGCGACTCGATCAAGGCCGGGCTGACGGCGACCCTGGTGGGCGGGGCGGTGATCGTGGCGTTTATGATCATCTACTACCAACTCGCCGGCTTCATCGCGGTCGTAGCGCTGCTGTTGAACATCCTGCTCGTTTTGGGAGGGTTAGGATATTTCCATGCCACGTTGACCCTCCCTGGAATCGCTGGGATGATTCTCACCCTGGGTATGGCGGTTGACGCCAATGTGCTTATCTACGAGCGCATCCGGGAGGAGGTACACGCCGGCCGGCCGTTGAGTACCGCAATCGGTTTGGGCTATGACAAGGCGTTTAGCGCGATTTTCGATTCCAATCTGACGACGCTCATCGCTGCGTTTTTCCTCTATTGGTTCGGCACCGGTCCGATTCGAGGGTTTGCGACCACCTTGGGCATTGGGATCATGGCGAGCATGTTTACCGCGATTTTCGTCACGCGCGTCATCTTTGATTTTCTCCTGGGCAGTGGGGTCTTGAAGCAGTTGCGGATGCTGCAGCTGATCGGCCAGACGAAGAT
>CAYNXT010000097.1:3890-6185 GCA_964401235.1 uncultured Planctomycetales bacterium | reverse complement strand
GGTGAAGAATGACCGGAGGAGCAGGATGTGGCGTGTGTAAGGTTGTAGGAGTGCTCGTGGCCATCGGCGCGTTGAATTGGGGATTATATGGGGTCTTCGGAGTAGATCTTGTGGCCAGGCTCTTAGGTGAGA
The DNA here is from genome assembly GCA_964401235.1 of uncultured Planctomycetales bacterium. Lineage (GTDB taxonomy): Bacteria > Omnitrophota > Gorgyraeia > Aquiviventales > Aquiviventaceae > CAYNXT01. Next base: position 6,053 of record CAYNXT010000097.1, on the reverse strand, counting down.
TGAGCACCGGCGCTCGAGTGGTCTACGGCTTGATTGGTGTGGCGGGCGCGCTTAAAGTGCTTGGCTTATTCAAATGTTGCCCATGTCAAAAGGGCTCTTGTGAGACGAAGAAATAGACGAATCACCGCTTAAGCTAGGCCCCCCGTCATCTGGGGAAATTGTCTTTAAGCTCGAGCCAGCCAGCGCTGGGACAGCCTGTGTCGTATGGATGCAGACCCTGCTGCCCGGCGCCCTCATTCCTCCCAATCGCCACCTGCGCACCCACGAAGTGCTCTTCATTCATAAAGGACAGGGACGCATGATGGTGGCGGATCGCAGTTTTACCGTCGTGCCTGGCGTGATGGTGGTGGTGCCTCCGCACACCTGGCAGAGCCTGCGCAACACCGGCACCGGAACGCTCCAGATCATCTGGATGGCCACCCCTCCAGGCATTGAACTGTTTTTGCGTGAGTTCGCTCGGCAAGGGCCGGCGCTCGACGCAGCGGCACTCGTGCAGCTGGGTCAACAGCACGGCATTGAGTTTCGCGCCGCGACTGAAGCGCCAGTTAAGCCTCCTCCCAGGCACCGTCGCCATCGTCGCGTTCGCCACCGCCCCTTCGAAGGACCACAGCAGCGAAGTCCCCAGCCACTCTCTCCCAAACCGCCGCAGCCGTCTCCCCCAGCGCCGCCTACACCGAAGCCAGAGCAGCGGCCACCTTCTTCGACCACCTCTCGTCCCCCGCGCGAGCGTGCGCGCCGAGTAGACCATCGGCGCCGCGAGCACGTCAAAGAAGTCTACATGGGGGGTCGCTGGGTCAAAGTCAGCGGCGACGGCCCCGTCATCTCTTCCTAAGCGACTCCCAAAATTATTATGTATTGAAATTTATCTATAAATAAATTATACTTCATAATATGAACGACGCCGTTTCTACGCCCCTTCAGATGCGAGAGGTGTGTCACCTAGAGTTTCTCCGCTGGCTCAGCAGGAAACTCGAAACCACCTCCTACGTCCTGAAAGGAGGGGTCAACTTACGGTTGTTCTTTCAAAGCATCCGTTATTCGGAAGATCTGGACATTGATATCCAACGGGTGAGAGTTGAGAGGGTCAAAAAGACCGTGACGGACATTCTTTCCTCTCGCGGGTTCTCTGAGAGCCTCAAGTCTTTTGGAATCGAGAAGGTTGTCCCGCCGGACTTAGCACAGGCCAAGCAGACCCAGACCACCCAACGGTTTAAAATCCATCTGTTGACATCCGCAGGGGAAGACCTATTCACGAAAATAGAGTTCTCAAGACGGGGCGTCAAGGGAACTGCCCTTGTCGAGCCGGTCTCAGCGCGGATTTTGCGTTCGTATAAAATGGCCCCCTTACTGGTTCCGCATTACGATGCGGTCTCGGCTGTTTCACAAAAAATCCAGGCACTCGCGCAACGGTCTGTGTTACAGGCCCGCGACATCTTTGACCTCTTTGTCCTGAGTTCCCAATACGATGGGTCGCGAGACACCCCCCGTTCGCTCGGCCGGGCCGTCCTCAACGCAGCGCACGAGAATATTTTTCTGGCAGGATTTCCCCAATTTCGAGACACCGTAGTGGCGTATCTGGGCATTGATGAGCAAAGGACCTATGCGTCCTCAGCGGTCTGGGATGACATCAAACTCAAAGCGGCGCAGCTCGTAGAAGAATTCATCCATGAGAAAGCGTAATTCGGAGCACCTCCTCACATCTATGAGGAAGTTGGGGCGTCGTATCGTGACGACCCATGAATTGGTGGCTGTTGCCAGCAAGTCGGCATCCACGGTGATTCAATGCCTGAACCGCTTAGTGCGACAAGGCCTGCTCATCAAAATCTACCGCGGCGTATGGGCGGAACCTGGGCAGCGGCCGCTCTCTGCGTTTGAAATGATCCCATATTTATTCCCTCGCCGGCGCGTCTATGTGTCCTTCATCAGCGCGCTTCATCTGCACGGGATTATCGAACAGATTCCCCAAGTGACGACGCTGGCGTCCCTCTCGCATACGAGGACGATCCGCACTCAAGCAGGCGTGTTTTCCGTTCACCGGATTGCCCCGGCGTTCTTTGACGGTTTTGACTGGTACCGGGGTGATGGAAGCTTGATAGTAATAGCCACGTTGAGGTAAAGTGTTTGAAAGTATAAGAGTAGATCACGGTGGTCGCCTTTACATTA
>CAYNXT010000097.1:0-3880 GCA_964401235.1 uncultured Planctomycetales bacterium | reverse complement strand
TGGACATTTTCCTGAACTGCATTTTTCACCGGCGTTTAGTTTTCACAAAGCGGCCAAATGGGCGGGGCGCATTTCGGAAGGACGCATTCGTAAATATGTCCTTCAAAAACTGGCACACATCCGTGCCAGGCACTTCAAGCTTGACTCCGGCGGCGAAGGCCCCGTCATTTCCCAATAAACCACTAAAGTATGGTATCCTTATTGTACAGAATCCTTACCACCAGCACATACAGGAGAATACATGGCAAACATCGTCACGGCCCTGTTGAGCAGTAAGGCCCAATTAACGCTCCCTAAACGCGTTCGCCAGCTTCTCGGAGTTCACGAGAAGGGTGATCGGATCGGTTTTCTCATCGATGAGAAGAGCCATCGGATCTTCCTTGCCAAAGTGGATCTCGTGCCGAGTGAAGCGTCCTATACGAACGACGAGGTCCGCAAGCTCTTCAAGTTAAGAAAGGAGCCCGGGGGAACGACCTTTGAGTCAGCCGAGGCCTTCCTCAAGCACCTTCACTCGCTCTAACCAACGCAGTCGATGCGGTATCGCGCCACGCCCCGATTTAACCGAAGCATCACTCGCCTCGATCCAACCCGAAACACACGTGTGACCGCCGCCATCGATCAACTGGTTGCCGGATTCCAGATAGGCCAATTGCCTCCCGGGCTTAGTCTGAAACAGCTTCGACCTGGGTTGTGGGAACTCCGTGCGGGACTCTCAGACCGTGTCCTATTTTATCGGGCAGGCGATCTCATCGAGTTCCTCGGCGTCTCCTGAAGTCGCTCTAAACACGATCACCGTAATCGAATTTAATAATCACCGTAATGCCTGCTAAAATTTTCTCTCTTATCTTGACCAATCTTCCATCCATGAGGCATACTAGAAACCTCAGAAATGTACAGTTGCCGATGAGCCTCAGACATCGACTTAATGCAGTGTTCCTCAACCCTGCCATTGCGCCACGGCCTTCGGCCGTGGGCGGCACGGTAGTCCGGCAGCCAATGGGGGGGCAGGATGTCGCCCCCACCGGGGCGGGGTTGCCGGTGCCACGGGCTCTGCCCGTGGGGCTCCACACGCTGGTGATGAGCCTGGCGGTGTTGGCGCTGCTCCCGCAAGGAATGGGCGGGTTCGCCCAGGCCGCGACTGGCTCCAGGCAATTAACGGTCAGCTCCCCCGCCTCTCCGGTGATTGCCGGTGCGACCGGCATCTCCATTCGCGTCGCCCTTGAGAACAGCGGCTTACCTGCATCGGTGACCAGCCTCGCATTTAAGTTGACCTACGATCCCGCTCGCCTCTGGCGGCGTGGCACGCCGCAAATAGGTGGGGCGGCGCAGGCGCCGACAGTCCGCAAAAGGCTTCATACATATGAAAATCCACCAGGTTCTGGCACGCTCTATGTTGTGATAGCTGGCGATGACGTGGAGAACGATCCTGCCTCAGCCACGACCCCCATTCCGACAGGCGACCTTGTGACATTGACATTCGATGTGCTGCCAGGCGCTCCTCCCGGCACGGTGCTGCCGATTACTCTGCAAGGTGTGATGACATCTGACAGCGCAGGACAATCTGTGCCTGTCACGCCAGTCTCCGGAGGCATTACGATCCAGGTGGTCGCCAACCAGCCCCCCACGGTTAGCCTCACGCCACCCAGCCTCACCGTGACGGCGGGACAACCCGCCAGTTTTACCGCCACCGTGACGAGCGGGACGCCGCCCTTGAGCTACCAATGGCAGAAGGGCACGAGCAATATCACCGGGGCGTTGAGTCCGACCTACACGATTTCGAGTACGACCACGATGGATACGGGCAGCTATCGGTGTGTGGTGAGCAATAGTGCCGGCTCGGTGCCGTCCGCCGCCGCGAGCCTCAGCGTCAGCGCTGGCGCTAACCAACCCCCCACCGTCAGCATTGCGGGCGATCCGATTTTGGTCAATCCGATTACGCTCCCAGCAACGGTGGATCTGGACGGGACCGTCAGCGATGACGGGCTGCCGAATCCGCCGAGCACGTTCACCACGACCTGGAGCAAAGTTTATGGTCCCAGCGCCGTCACTTTTGCCAATACGAGTGCAGTCGATACCACGGTGAGCTTTTCTGCGACGGGATTCTATATTCTACGCCTTACCGCGCATGATTCAGCCGTGAGCCGGTATGCAGATGTGAGAGTCACAGTCAAAGTGGAGCCGGTCGCTCCGACCAACCAACCCCCCACCGCCACCGCCCAGAGTATCACCGTCATCGAAGATACCCCCAAAGCGATAACCCTCACTGGGACCGATCCGGAGAATAGTCCGCTGACCTTTACCATCGCCACGAACCCGACCCATGGGAGTCTCAGTGGCACCGGGGCCAACCGCACCTACACGCCGCAGGCCAACTACACCGGTACGGATAGCTTTACCTTCACGGTCAATGACGGGAGCCTCACGAGTGCGTCGGCCACGGTTTCGATGACGATCAACGCGGTCAATGATGCGCCGACGATTTCCAACATTCCCGATCAACCTATCAGTTCCAATACTGCGACCCCGGCAGTGGCATTTACGATTGGCGATGTCGAGACGCCCGCAGCGAATCTCACGCTGACCGCGACCTCCTCCAATGCGACCCTACTGCCGGTGGCGAACATTGTTTTTGGAGGATCCGGCGCCAATCGAACGGTCCGATTGACCCCCGCCGCGAATCAGACGGGGACGAGTACGGTGACGGTGACCGTCTCGGATGGCACAACAACCGCCACCGATACGTTGCTGCTGACGGTCAATTCTGTTCCTTCGACTCCTTGGACACTGTGGACGACACCCCCGAGGAACACAACCGTTGCGGCAAAGAACGGCTCCTGGGTTCAGATTGGAACCGTTCTCACCGGTACCACAACGTTGGCCATGGCTATCTGGGTTTCGCCGCAGGATGAGACCCTAAGAACTTCCCCCACGAATTTTGGAGTCAGTTTGCAGGATACAAGCTGCCAGATTACAAGTGGTCCCTGGACGGCAAGCGGCACCGAAGCCGAGTGCCACCTGATCAACCAGCCCCTGAGCCGGACGACCACCTGGTATCTAGCTCAACAAGGTTCCAGCGTGTACGACGACTGCAATGTCAAATACGACGCCGCCACCGACATTCTCTCCTACCAGGATTCCTCCGGAACAAAGGACTGTGGCCTGGTGGTGTATCGGAAGTAGATTCTCGCGATTTTTGTTTGCCGAATTTAGGGTTGTCAGGCATACTGGAAGTACCTACAATACAAGTCACCGAAAAGGCAAACCTCGCGTAAGCGGGGGACGCAAAGTCATGGGCCCGCCACCGAACTTTGGCGGGTCGCCAGGCTGCCGAAATGTTATTCTTTCGGCAGCTTATTTTTTATCGTGAATCAAAACCCTTTTGAAAATAGATGAGTCAACTTAGGAGGTTGCGCGAGAGATGATGGTCCATTCCAATCGATCAGCCTGGTTACTGCTCGCAGGACTTCTGGTAGGTCTATGGGGGGCTTCCTCGGCTACGGCAGGCGAGCCCCCATTTGAGCTTCGACACGTCGGCTCCACGACGGTTGAGATTGTGCTGACGTGGACGCCTGTATCAGGAGCTCTTGGGTATACACTAGAGCGCAACACCAGTCCCACGTTTTCACCCGCAACCGCCGCGCTGTATACACTGCCACCGACTGTGACGACCTACGGTGATTTTGGGACCAGCTCGAGAGATCGAAATCGATTTTTCTCATCCCCCTCATGGTATAACTTGCAGCCACCCCCAACGAGCTATTCGTATCGTGTCACAGCGCTCTTGCCGGGCAACAGCAGCGTATTGTCAAATGCTCTGACAAATCTTCAATTACTCACGCAGCCTGCTCGCGGTGTCAGCGACGATCTTTGGGCGGATACG
>CAYNXT010000096.1:0-6283 GCA_964401235.1 uncultured Planctomycetales bacterium | reverse complement strand
ATCGCTCAAAATCCTCCAGCTTCGGACGGACGTTCGGCATGATGCAGTCTTCGACGGTGAGCGGGTGCAGCTCAAACACTTCCAAGAGCAGCTCGATCTCTTGATCTTCCGGGTTTTCAATATCCACCCAGAGCAAGGTATCTTCCTGCGCGAGGATGTCGCGAAAACGGTCCGTCGCCAGACCGCACTCAATGGTGCCATCGTGGCTGCACAGATAGGAGCGAAGCATCTATTGATCCTCCTTTGCTAGTTGCCTTGATACAGGTGGCGCTGCTGGATGTGACGTTCGACCTGTGGTGGCACGAGATACCGGATCGACCGTCCCGCCTTAATCCGTTGACGAATCTCAGACGAAGCAATCGCTACCTCAGGCATCGGAAGCCATTTCACGCCCGCCTGGCGCTTGCGTGATACGGCGCCCGGCCGATGCGCCGCCACCACGGTGCACAGCCGCGTGAGCTCTTTCCAGCTCACCCATTTCACCGCCAACATATCGGCTCCCACCAGCAAAAACAACGAGGCCTGTGGCAGGCGTGTCCGGAGGATCCGAACGGTCTCAATAGAATAGGACGGACCCGAACGCTCCAGCTCAATGTCCGATGCCACAAAAGCCGGGTTATCGTGAATGGCCAAGCGAATAAGCTCTAAGCGCACGGCGCCTGGCAATAGTCTAGGAACCCGCTTATGTGGAGGCTGGTTGGTGGGAATAAAGAGGACGCGATCAAGCCGCAAGCGCTCGCGAGCCGTCTCGGCCAGCAGCAAATGCCCCATGTGGATGGGATTGAATGTGCCACCGAAGATTCCGAATCTCATTGCCGAATCTGGCCACTTCCATAGACGACATACTTATACGTCGTCAGTTCCTCGAGGGCCATGGGGCCGCGCGCGTGGAGTCGATCGGTACTAATACCGATCTCCGCCCCCAAACCGAACTGAAACCCATCGGTGAATCGAGTGGAGGCGTTGACGTATACCGCGGCTGAATCGACCACCTTTACAAACCGATCCGCGTGACGCTTCTCATTCGTGATAATCGCGTCTGAGTGTGCGGAACCGTATCGCTGAATGTGCTCAACCGCTTCCTCTAATGATTTCACCACTTTGACGGACAGGATTAAATCTAAATACTCGGTGGTCCAGTCCGCCTCCGTCGCCGGCTTGACCCCAGGCGCAAGGGCTTGAGTGGCTGCATCGCCGCGTACCTCGACCTTGCCGGCTTGAAGCTGCTTGATGACTTCGGGGAGAAAGTCGGTTGCCACGCGCTCATGCACCAGCAATGTCTCCATGGCATTGCAGGTGGCGGGACGCTGGCACTTCGCATTGAGCGTAATCGTCTTGGCCATCTGAAGATCGGCCGCCTCATCGACATAGACATGGCAGACCCCTTTGGCATGTTTGATAACCGGGATCCGCGAGCTTTCCACGATTTTTCGGATAAGCGCTTCCCCGCCCCGTGGAATGATGACGTCAATCAACTGATCGAGTTGCAGCATCGCATCCACGCCGGCTCGGTCTGCGGTTGGAATCAGACTTACGGCGGCCTCTGGCAAACCGCTCGCCTTCAAGCCGGCCTGCACCGCAGCGGCGATCGCCTGGTTGGAGCCGAAGGACTCGGCCCCTCCGCGCAAGACCACCGCATTGCCGCTTTTGATGCACAGCGACGCGCACTCGCTGGTGACATTCGGCCGCGATTCATAGATGATGCCGATGACGCCCAGCGGCACCCGCACTTTGCTGATGTCTAGACCATTCGGCTGCCGCCAGCGCTTAATCACTTCGCCAACAGGATCAGGCAGCGCAATCACGGTTTCCACGGATTGGATCATCTCATCCAAGCGCTTGTCGTTGAGCGTCAGACGGTCGATGAGGGCTGATGAGAGGCTCTGCTTACGCGCCTGCTCTACATCAAGCGCGTTCGCCTGGAGAATCGCGCGACGAGAGGCGTTGAGGGCGTTCGCCATGGCGCGCAGCGCGGCATCCTTTTCCTGGCGCGTGGCTTGTGCGAGCCGGCGCGAAGCCTCCTTCGCCTCCCGCACAACCTTTGTGATTTCTTCTTGCAGAGTTATCGACATCAACACTCCACTAGCTCCTAGTCCTGACTGACGATCCTGACCAGATTCTTACTGCCGTGCCTCCGACTGATTTGCGAGCGACCTATGCGGGTTCAGCCCGAAGGGCGCGGCCAGGCTTTAAACCCACGGCCGCCATGTCTGACCCCGCCGCTTCGCAACGCGAAGCAACACCGGCGGGGGAGTTTGGCGGCCGGGCTGCGACCGAGGGCGCCCGGAACCCGCATCGACGCGAGCGAACGGTCGGAGGCACGATGAACACTTTCCTCATTTAATTAAGGTAGGTGAGGTTTTATCTTTGAAACTCTCACGACGTCCGCCTGCCATTCCCCATCAGATGTATAACAATAGACGTTCCCTTTGGCGCAACCAATGGATAACACTTGATGGTTGGTATCAAGGAAATTGAGCACCACGGTCTCACCGATCAGGTCTTTCCAGATCTCGTTTTGAGACATATCCCTAGTCACAATATTATCTGTGCTCTTGAAAAAACTGCACTCGCGAAATCCGATGCAGTACTGACTGGGTTGAGAACACCAGGAAATGAATAGAAGCTGACCATCTGCCCCACGCAATTCCACTTCTCGATCAATCTCATGGTAGGTGGCTGCTTTGTTGTTGTCGAGCCACTCAACATCTGAGCGAAATAATGTATAGAGCACTCGGTTAACTTGTATTTGCATACTGACCACTCTCAGCCCAATGAGGGACTCTCACTAAGTCCTTTTCAGGTGCGAAGGGATTCAAGGATGGCATCGGGGCGGCGGGCGGCAACTTTCAATAGCGCCCGCGCCGCTCCTTCCGGGTAGGTGCGACCCTGCTCCCAGTTGCGTAACGTCGCCGCGCTGACACCGATCAGATGCGCAAACTGGAGCTGCGATACATGCAAACGCTTACGGATCGTCTTCACCTCTAAGGGGTTGAACGTAATAGTGCGACTCGGCTTGTGCTTGCCGGCTCGGATGGCTCTCGCCTCATCGATACTCTTCAACAAATCTTTAAAATCTTTTTCCTTCATAGCGCACCCTCCTTAACATATGCACGCAGCGTCTTCAATTGTTCAGGCGTCAGATCTTCTTGCTCGGTCTTGTCATAGGCGAAGAGCATGTACAAGCGGTGCGCTGACCAGTAATAGTAGACCACACGAATACCACCCCGCTTGCCCCGACTGATCCCACGCCATCGAATCTTGCGTAAGCCTCCTGCACCTGGAATAACCTCGCCTGCCTTGGGCTCCTCCGCCAATACCGCTTGAAGATCTCGATACGACTCATCCGTTAATAGCTTGACGATGCGCTGGGTGAAGATGCTGGTTTCGATAAATTCCATTGGAAAAACTGATCACATATAATTATACGCTATTAGCGTATATACGTCAACTCGGTGATTGGAGTTCCTTAGCTAACACAAGGTGGTCGCGGTGGAGGACTTCGCGCGCGCGGGCTTGTCCCAGCGTTTTGGCCGCTTCCGCGCTCTTCAGACCCCGAATGCGCGCCAACTCCGATGATGAAAAGTTCGACACGCCGCGTGCGAGCTCCATGCCGGCTTGGTCCACCAGCACGACAAACGCGCCGGCATCAAAACGGCCCTTGACCTCCAGCACCCCGGAGGCGAGCAGGCTCTTGCCCTGCTCGACGACCGCCGAGGCAGCGCCGGCATCTATCACCAACGACCCTTTAGGCTGGCGCAAAGCGAAGGCGATCCACCATTTGCGCGAGGTCAGCCGGGTGCGGGGCGGCACAAATAAGGTCCCCACCGGCTTGCCAGCGAGCAGATCCGTCAGCGTCGAGGGTTTTGTCCCATTGGCGATCACCATGGGAATGCCGCTGTGTCCGACAATCCGAGCTGCCTCGAGTTTAGAGGCCATCCCACCTTTGGTGGTGTGACGACTTGAAGCTTTGACCGAAGCATGAGGCAACTGATTAAGCCCTTCGACCCGCTCGAGTACCTTGCCATCCTGCAGCACCCCGTCCACGTCAGAAAGAATCACCAGGAGTTGCGCATCGACCGCGCAGGCAACGAGCGCTGCCAAGCGATCATTATCCCCAAAGGTGATCTCTTCTACGGCTACCGTATCGTTTTCATTGACGATCGGTACGACCTGCTGATGCAACAGCGTCAGCAGCGTCTGCTTGGCGTTGCGATAGCGAGCCTGGTCGGACAAATCGTCCTGAGTGAGCAGCACCTGTGCGGTGAGGGTCTTATGGGCTCCAAACGCAAGCGTGTAGCGATGCATCAACTCGCTCTGGCCGATCGCCGCACAGGCTTGCAGGTGCGCCAGGGAGGTAGGACGGCGCGTGAGCCCCAACGCCGCCATGCCGCAGGCAATCGCACCTGAGGAGACCAGCACCGGCATGCGACCCTGCCATTGCGCCCCCCAGCTTTCTTGCGAAAGCAAGGACGGGGGGCGACCTGGTAGTGCAGCAGCCAATGGGGGGGCAGGATGTCGCCCCCACCAGGGCGGGGTTGCCGGTGTCACGGGCTCTGCCCGTGGGGCTCCACGCGCGGAGGGGTCGGCGCGCTGTATCGCAATAAGTTGCTGGACGAGCCGGTCAATTCGCTCAGGCAGCAACTTTCCTCGCGCATCGGTCAGCACGCTACTGCCAACCTTGACGACAATTCGTTGAATCATCATGAGTGAAGCGTCTTCCATATCGTTTGAAGGAGCGCTGGGATGCCTTCGCCTGTGGCACAGGAAATCGGATGGACCGGTTTGCGGATCGCGTGGACAAAGGGTTCGAGATACGTCTGAGTTTGTGGCAAATCTATTTTGTTCGCCACGATCAGCTGCGGACGCTCGCCTAAGGTTCGGCTGTAGGCCGTCAGCTCATGATTGAGCTGGCCATACGCGTCCAGCGGCGTTCGGCCATCGACGGCTGCCATATCAATGACGTGCACTAAGAGCCGCGTGCGCTCAATGTGCCGCAGAAACTGTATGCCAAGCCCTTTGCCTTCGTGCGCCCCTTCGATCAGCCCGGGAATGTCGCAGGCGATAAACGAACGCTCTGCCTCAACCTGCACGACACCGAGCACCGGGTAGCGCGTGGTAAACGGATAGGCGGCGATTTTTGGCCGGGCCGTTGAGAGGCGTGCGAGGAGCGAGGATTTTCCCGCATTGGGCAATCCGACCAGCCCCACATCGGCGATGAGTTTCAGCTCAAGCACGAGCTGGCGGTGCTCACCGGGAGAGCCTGGGGTGACTTCGATGGTGCGAGCGGCCCGTGCGGCAGGGGAGCTTCCAGGTCGCTTTTGTTGTGCGGCGAGTGTCGCATTCCCCAACCCTCCCCGACCGCCTCGCGCCGCGACGAGCTGCTCGCCGGCCCGATCCAAATCTCGCAGCAGCTCACCGGTCTGGGCATCATGGATGACCGTGCCGATAGGCACGCGCAGCACACAGTCCTCCCCCCGCTTTCCCGTCTTGGAGTTGCTGCCGCCATGGCCGCCACGGTCGGCATGATATTCGTGGCGAAATTGGAAATCTAAGAGGGTGGCAATGTTGGGGTTGGTTTCGATGATAACGTGTCCACCATCACCGCCGTTCCCCCCGTCAGGATAGGGATAACGAATGTAGGGGGGTTGCGCGAAGGCAGTACACCCACGACCGCCGTCTCCGGCTTTGACGGTGATCTTGGCTTGATCGACAAATACCATGCATCATGAGGCGGCAGGAGCGGGTGTAGGCTCGATACTGATCACGCGAGGCTTTGGAAAGCGCACAATCCCGTCGCGCTTGGCGAACAAGGTCCAATCGCCGCCGATTCCCACATGCCACCCGGGTTTAAATTGCGTGCCGCGCTGGCGCACCAAAATCGAACCGGCTGAGACCCATTCGCCTGCATACCGCTTGATGCCGAGCCGACGCCCGGCGCTATCACGCCCATTCTTGGTTGATCCGGCTCCGGCTTTATGCGCCATGACTGCCCTCCGATGGACGTTTCTTACTCAGCGACTTGGTTTGGCGAATGCGAGGCGTCTTCGGCACGACTGCGGCTTTGGCAGATGGTGTTTTGGATGACGCAGCCTTCGGAGCCGCTGCGACCTTGGCCGTGGCCTTGGTCGCGCCGTTGACAATAATTTCTTTGACGAGGAGCCGCGTCAGCGGCTGGCGGTGGCCGACCGTCTTGCGCCAGTTCTCTCGCCGGCGAAAATGGTAGGAAATCTCCTTTGGGCCCAGAGATCGGAAGAGCACAGTCTGAACTCCAGTCACAATT
>CAYNXT010000095.1:0-6332 GCA_964401235.1 uncultured Planctomycetales bacterium | reverse complement strand
CTCGACGAATCAAGGAGGCTGTGGCAATGACCTCTTCGATTTCTTCCTGACTGACGCCATGACGAACCGCATGCCAGAGATTCCCCTCATCCCACTCAAACGCGCCAATCCTCATCTGTATATACAGTATATCTTATCTTCAGCCGCTGTCAAGGGAAGACATCTGCGATCTAGCAGCCGACGTTGCTGCTGGTGGCTCGTCTTGGAGCTTGGTTCGGCTGCTTGCGTTAGCACGCGGTTAGCACGGAGGACTCCGGGGAAGTTTCCCGCGTATGAGACAGCAGCGAATCGGTTTATTTCATCGAGACCTTCACTGACACTAAATCTTCCAGACGCTGAACGAGCTGACGATATTCTGGCCGATACATCATTTGAGCGGTATACCGCTTTCCATCTCTCGTGCGCAACACCAGAGAAGATTGACCCTTTCCCGCGGTGGCGGTGTTCAACCGCACAATATCTGAACGGTTAAGCCGGACAACGCGAGTGGGGTAAAAATACTGGAGCGAAAGCGTCTCACCTTGAACATCCATTCGGTAAAATCGCGTCCAGTTGATGTTGTAGGCGACGCCAATGATCAAGATCGCCATACCTCCTCCAATGGTTAGCCCTTGGAGTTTTGAAAGTTGTTTGTAGCGGCGGTATTTCGGTTTCCGGAAGGATGGAGATACCCCTAAGAGGTAGATACTCACCCCTGCTAATAAGCCGATACTAGTCAGAAACCAGAAGAGAAAGACATTGCCCGCAACGAGCTGATCGGAATTGGGGTTGACCCCGAAATAGAAACTATGCACCTACTCCGGCTTTGTCCTCGTAACACTCACACAGCTTTCAGAAAACGCCTGACCTGATCGTGGCTGCCGTACAGGACGTACTGGACGACGTCGCCGGTGCGGCGATAGGTCACTCGCATGTGGATGTCCGCGCGAAACTCAAAATAGTCGTCCCGCAGATGGGTGATCCCCAAGCCCTGAGGCCACTGGCGACCTTCGATGGCCTGCTGGAATTTCTCAATCGCCTTCAGCAGCTTGGAGGCTTGTGAGTGAGAGAGCTGGCGGGTGGTGTTGAGGAACGATGGCTGATAGGCAAAGCGCATCAACCACGTTTGCCAAGATGTCGCTTGAGATAGCGCAAGGAGTCCGCTGCGTTCTCACAGGTGGCAGCGGGCGTCTGAGCAGCCAGCCGCTCAATCTTCTTCCACTCCTCGTCCGTGAACGGATCGCTGGAAGGCACCGGCTCAATACGGGTCAAGGCCACGCGGTCTCCCTGGATCACAAAGCCCACCAAATCATGCTGGGCCTTCAGATGCAGCGCCTCCCGCACCACCTTAGGCAAGGTGACTTGAGCTTTCGCGCCGACTGGGGAGGTGATGATTTTGCTCGTCATGGCTTCTCCTGAATTCTCGGATTTCCAACTACAAAAATACCACAGACCACCCTATCGTGTCAAGTCTGACTGATCTGTCGAGGCCGCAGCTGTCCACACGGCGTTCGTTGTTCTCGGTTGATCCTCTTTCCTCTTCGTTCGGCTGCTTGCGTTAGCACGCGGTTAGCACAAAGGCCACAAGAGGGCTACGGCGGGATGCCGTAACCCTCTCTGGAGGAATCCCTCGACTCTGGTTCGACTCGGCCTTCTGGCCTCGCTCACCATCGCTCGGGATCTAACAAAATCACGGACTTACGCTCACCAACACGGCTCGCGTAAGTCCGGATTTTGTAAGAGCAGCGGGGCCAGGATTTGAACCAGGACCAGCAGCCTCTGCCGACTGTAGTTCGGCCCACTCCTGTTTGCTGTGCCAGAAGAGGCTGCGCCTTTCGCTTGAATTCTTGAAGAAAGTGCTTCGGCAGGTGAGAAGGGCGAGGTGTGTGGTCTTTAAATCTTGCCAACGAGCTCTAGGCTAGGTTTCAGCGTCTGTCGTCCTGGCTCCCAGCTCGCAGGGCATGCTTCACCTTTATTCTCTCTCACGAAGATGGCCGCCTGGAGTTTCCGTAATAGTTCTTGTGTGCTCCTCCCCATGCTATTGTCATGGACCTCAAATGCTTTGAGGATGCCGTCGGGGTCAACGAGAAAGCTTCCTCGCAACGAGACACCTTCTCCTTCCAGGTACGTGCCAAAGGCTCTGCACAGTTTTCCAGTCGGGTCAGCGAGCATCGGGAATCGCACCTTTTTAATCGAGAGCGACTGATCGTGCCATGCCTTATGCACATAGACCGCGTCCGTGCTGACGCTTAAGACTTCTGCGCCAAGTTTCTTGAATTCGTCGTAATGATCAGCAACTTCTTCCAACTCGGTCGGACACACGAAGGCAAAGTCCGCTGGGTAGAAGATCAACACGAGCCACTTGCCTCGATACTCAGAGAGAGTAACTCGCTTGATTTGTTCGTTCTGGAACGCCTCTAGCTCAAAATTTGGAATGGCTTGACCAATTTGTATCCTAGACGACGGAACCGAGGCCGGGCCACTCAGAGGGGGGATTTTCTTAACTTTGGCAAGCAAGGTTTCGGCTTCTGTCAACGCTTTGGCCTCAGCTTCTTTCTTCGTGGAGCCTTCCACCTTCACGATTCAAGCGCCAGGGTCGGTGTTTTCCACAGTCGTGTAATACCTGGAGCCTAACCGATAGGTCACGATGTTGACTGGCCATCCAGCAAGCTCCGCGTTTCGTTCTGAATGCTGCTCTGGTCTCGGCATCTTGGGTCCTTTCGCAAGGGCTGTTATTGTTAGCTCTACAAGCGGCTGTCAAGGCCTCTCAATCGGCGCCGCGACCAAGTTGCCCCACTCGGTCCAACTCCCATCGTAGTTCTTGACGTTCTGATATCCCAAGAGGTATTTCAATACGAACCAGGTGTGGCTCGAACGCTCGCCGATGCGGCAGTACGCGATGACCGGCTTCTCACCCGTAATGCCCGCTTGCCCGTAGAGCGCACGAAGTTCCTCGACGCTCTTAAACGTCCCATCCTCATTGCACGCTTTGCCCCATGGGATGTTCTTCGCGCCAGGGATGTGCCCGCCGCGCTGGCAGGTTTCCGGCAGGCCAGGGGGTGCGAGGATCTCGCCGGTGAACTCCTGCGGGCTGCGGACATCCACGAGCTGTTCGGCGCGCTCCGAGGAGGCCTTCGTGACTTCGGGCAGGAACGCGCGGATCGAGGCATCCGGGGCTTTCGCCTGATACGTCTTGGGCATCACCTTCGGAATGTCCGTCGTGAGGTCGCGACCTTCCGCGATCCACTTCTTGCGTCCACCGTTCATGAGCTGGACGTCCTTGTGGCCGTACACCTTCAGCTGCCAAAGCGCCCACGCAGCGAACCAGTTGTTGTTGTCACCGTAGAGGATCACCGTCGTGTTGTTGTCGATTCCAGATGAGCCCAGCAGCTGCTCGAACTTGTCCTTCGGGATGATGTCCCGTCGCAGCGTATCGCACAACTGGGTGTCCCAGGCCCAGCCGACTGCTTCGGGGGCGTGGCCCTCCGAGTAGGCTTTGGTATCCACATCTACCTCCACGATGCGGACCGTGGGGTCTTTCAGATGCTCGGCAACCCAATCTGTAGAGACCAGAACCGCTTGCTGCGTCTGGGGGGCAGTCTGTACGGCCATTTCGCTCCTCCTTTTTTAGAGCTTTCTTGATCACCGGTTCATTGGTAGCCTAGCTATCGCGACAAAAGTTGTCAAGGGGTCAAGGAAAAGCCTGTCAAGGAAAAGCCGTGCGCCTCATGATCATGGACAAAACTTCCCTTACTCTGGGGGGGCGGACTCTGTCACTGGGCATCCCTATACACTAGCTGGTTTATGAGAAGATGGGAGGAGGAAAGCTGCTGTTGAACTGCATCCCAAAGCTGGATTCGCGCCTTGAGTGCAGCTCGAGCTGCTTCGGTCGCTTCCTGCCATTTGGCTTCATCCGCACCGCACAGACTCTCAAGCATTCTTCTCGCCATCGGCCCATGACGATCCTTGTCAATATTGATGTGCCGCTCTAAGTAGTATCCAAAACGACCCAGTTGTCCAGGAAAACGCTCTTGGATATTTCGGATGACACCCTGAAACATCTCGGGCACGATTTCCTCGCGCCCTACGGCGAAGGCGGCGACAAGCCGAGGGGGCGACTGGGAGGCAATTATCTGCCAGTTAGTGGTGACGAACTTCCTAGAGGGCTCGGGGGCTTTGGACTTCTGTAGGGCTGCCAACACCTCTTCACCACGTCGGATTCGTGCAACAAAGTCATTGATACAGCGAGCATCGGCGCCGCACTGCTCCATCGCCTCAAGATACAATTCAAAATGGCTGAGGTAGCCGCCGTGACCGTTTTCGTCACTCTCCTCATCCAAGGTGATTTCGTTGATCAGACGTCTACTGACGGGATCCCCTTGGGGCAACCAGGGAACAGCAGTGCACGTGAGCGTGTTTTGCAAAGATTTGACCAAGGCCATGAAGTCCCATACCGCGAAGACATGATGTTCCATGAAACAACGCACGTGATCCAAGGTTTCGAGAGACTGATAAACCGTGTGGGAAGCAACCGCGTCACGCAGGGGGCGAGTGGACTTCAACAGTAATTCCACATAAGGATTAAAGTTCATGGTTGTCCTCCCGTGGACAATCGTCGCTGAGGCGTCGATTACGCGAGCTTCCCCACCGTTGATGACGACCGAATGCTTGCCCAAATTGCGAGAACCCCAAGGCTGATCGCCATGATCAGCGACACGGCGTTGATCGCGCCATAGTGGGCTGGGGCGAGCATCCCGAACAGCATGGGGCCGGATAAGAAGCTGTTGACTCGCGAGGTGCGCAACGCCCGTTTCCGGACGGCGGGGATGTCTGCTGCCGGAACCTTACCAGTCAGCAGACGCTTCTGGGCTGGCCAGATGATGAACCACACATTGAACCACATGATGGTCCCAAGGAGCATCCCGAAGAGAATCCACATGGCCCGCGCTGTCACGCCTTCGGCATCGACCATCAAGCTGGTGGGTCCGAACCCCGCACCCGGGGTATACATGTAGGTCAGCGCAAACAAGGTCAGGCCGGCCAGGAAGGTGATCATGGCACCCCACCGGAACCACCACAGGGCCCGGGGCATGAGCTGCGAGTTGACGGCCTTTTTCGTAGCGTCATCGAGTGAAGCCTGGAGGGGGACATTCACGAAATTGAAGAAGTACAGGTGCCCAATCCACACGATCCCCGCGAGCACATGCAGCCATCGGATGACCAAGTGGACGTTGCTGTACCAATCGCTCATGGAAATTAACCCCCTGTTCAACTCAGCGTCCTGGGGTGGTTCTGCGTTTCTTCTAGGTGGGCCATGCAAAGGGCGATCTAGCAGTGGCGACAGACCCCTACCGCAACTTTTTCGTTACCATCCGTGGCACAGATGTCGCAATCCATTTCATCCCCTTTTTGCTAGGATGCTCGTAGGGGGTGTGGCAGAGTTGATTCTGCGCCAGCAACCAGTACCGACATATTGTATGCTCAAAGCCTTGCTCTACACAAGACCAAAGGTTGTTGTAATGTTGCAATTTCCTGTGCTGATGCCTCTCGTCACAGAGCCACCTCCACCTATTACTCTGTAGCGATGGCATTGCTCTTGGTTGGCGGTGCTGCAGTATCTTTCAGCCTGGTGCGTTAGCACACGGACGGTGCCAGCTACCGCGGTGCCTGCTACCGCGGTGCCTGGCACCTATCGAGTAATCAGCGCCAGAGTCCACGAGGGCCTCACAGGCCACGCGATGCGTTCCAAATCCGAGGTGGACGGGAAGAACAGGACGAGACACAACTGACGTGGGACCACCGGGGCGGGATTGAGCGACGAACTTTTTGTAGGGAAACTTCATCCCACCACCTGTCTATCCGCCGAAGGCGGATCCACACATTAGCAGAAGTTGCATCGGCCCCCAGGGCCGAAGACAGGTGGGTGGGATCATACGATGTAGGCGCTGTGCTCTTTCGGCGCCCACATCAGGATGGGGTCTCGTTCCCCTTTAGCGTGGGCCTTCTTGAGGGCCTGCTGAGGGTGCTTAGCGGTGGCAATCACGTGCCGTTCGTCAGCCGAGAGGGCCACCCAACAGTTGGCGTGTTTACCGAGCACTTTGCTCAGGTCAATTGGTTCAAGTGTTGCCGTAGACATTGTCATTCTCACCGTCCCTAGTGTAGCACGCGAGCACCTAAGACGCAAGGTCGCCATGACCCCTGCATTGCTGCTGATTGCTCGTCTTGGAGCTTCGTTCGGCTTGTTCCGTTAGCACGCGGTTAGCACGGAGGCCACAAGAGGGCTACGGCGAAGTGCCGGAACCCCTTGTGGTTTGATGAGGACGCCCCCGCTGTTTTGCCCCGCTTCGCGTGGC
>CAYNXT010000094.1:0-6366 GCA_964401235.1 uncultured Planctomycetales bacterium | reverse complement strand
GGATCAGGTATTGTTTAGCTACAATTAACTTTTCAAATCCGAAAAGGCAAACTTCGCGCAAGCGAAGGACGCAAAGCTACGGAACTCCCAGAGTCAGCCGGGCTGCCGAAGATGATCGGCAGCCCGGATTTTTTATCAGCGAACGCTCACGACGAAACCGGAGGTGAAGGATGAAGTACATCGTAGAGATAGTAGGTGTGGGGGTGCTTGCTCTGGGAATGGCGATAGGGAGTATAGAGGGTGCGGAAGCCGCTTCCAAAAAGTTAAAGGGAGTGACGCTCACAACGAAACCTGTCTTCTCAGCATTGCCGATCAGTGAAATTGTCAAGCAAGTTTCCGCCTGTAATGCCATCCCGACAACGGGGGCCTTCGTACAGAAAATGGCCTGTGCTTGGTATCGGCACGACTACAGTGATAATACCGCTTCAGAGTATACGACACGCTGGGACTCAAAAAACGGGATGAAGGAACCCTACAAAGTGTATGCTGGAAACCTCACTATCTTGGATTTTGGTCAGGCCAGCTACGCCTCTATTATTATGGGGATCGTCGGAGCAAAGGGTAAGTTGGCTGAAGGTTCCGCCCCGAATATTCACAACCGGAATCTCAAGATCCGCGATGTCGACCTCCAAGCCGCCAATACTCGTACGACCGCAATGACCGGCACTTTAAGTACTGCCGTGCAAGGCGATGTGCAAGGGGTTGTCACGCTGACCAGTTTAGATGGACGAAGCGCGCCAACACTCCCTTCATATTCGCTGGGCAAATTCGTTGCGAGACAGATTGATCTGGGTAGTGTTGTGATCAACTCGATGGTCTACCAACCGCCAAAATCAGATATTCAGATCATCGATTTTCCTTGTACGATCCTCCATCCCGTTGAAGTGTGTCGAGCAAACGGAATGCTGTGAGGCACTTCCTTCTTGAGGACACGGAGGACGTGGATGCCGCAACGTCAGAGAGGGAACGTCGTCGGAGCGATCGAATCAAAGTTCGATGAGTCGGCCGGTAAGAGTCGCTAGATCCACGACGCATGTCTAATAAGGCCCGAGGGGTAGTGGTTGTTACCCTTGTGCTGATTGTCGGCGGTTTCTTGCTCAGTCGGTTTGTTCCCAACGGTGGGACTCAGTTGGGACACAAGGTTCCAAGATTGGAACGCGCTACTGAGTCAGTCCCGCACTCAACGCAGACCCACTCTCCCCCTTCTTCGATAGAGACATCAGCATTCATTCAGAAAAGCTCCCCTAGCCCTCAATTGTTTGAGGCTCCAAGCGTACCTCCTTCTCAACCCGTAGCTCGTGCACCAGCCGACACGACGCCGAGTGCGCCAAAGGCATCCTCGCGGTTTTGGCTTCGCGGGGTCGTGGTCACGCCTGAGCAGCAACCGGTTGAGAGTTTTGAGGTCGCCGTGTTTTCCCAGTATGGACCCACGATTCCACCAGAGGACACCCAAGCGTTTCACTCCGTGCTCGGAGAGTTTGAATTAGAGTGGACAAAAGCCGGGCCGGTCGACGTTGTTGTGAAGGCGCGCGGCTTTATGGAAGGGGTGTTGCCCCAGGTCACCTTAGCTAATCAACAAGAGAATGCCCAGCGGCATGAGGTCATTCTCATTCCAGCAAGCGGTATCGAGGGGATTGTGGTGAATGAAGCGGGTCAGCCGGTTGCAGGCGCCATGGTTGAGCTGGGCCGGTACGTCTATAGCGTGAATGTGAGCGCGCCTGAGAGTCCGCTGAATCCCGAAGCCAGACAAGCCATTGACACGTACATCAAGCAATCAAATCCCAATCCCTGGCAAGAGACTGATGCGGATGGACGATTTGCGCTGACGGATTTGCCCTATGGCTCCTATCCGCTGCACGTGTCGCATGCGGACTATTTTCCGACGACGGAGCAGGTGAGTTTGCGCCCAGGGGATTCTCGGCAGGGTCTACGATTGGTATTGTCAAAGCGTGGCGGAGCGCTTGTGGTCCATGTGCAAAACGTCCAAGGTCTTCCGCTACCTCAACAGGCCGTTGGGATAGAAGGATCGGGACAGCAAATTCAAGGTCAGACAGATGCGCGAGGGTTGTTTCGTGCCGACAACCTCTCCCCTGGCACCTACCGAGTGATGCTTCAGTTGCCGGACGCATCCACGGCTCAAGCAGCTGCCATTCGATGGACCGAAGTGAACATTGCGGCCGGCACAGAATCCACTGCAACCCTTGTCCTGGAGTCAGGCGTGACGGTCACTGGAGAAGTTGTTCAAGGCGGTCAGCCGCTTATTGGGGCGCATGTGATCGTAACGCAGGTCAGTCGAGGAGAGGGGCAGGAAGTCGCCAAGACGGAGCCGAGCACCTACGCCTCGAGTGGAACTCAGACGGATGAACACGGACGATTTGAACTGACGGATTTGCCTGGCGGGACGTATCAATTGACGCTGATGCATGGGGAAGACTCGGCTCAACTATCATTTGCGCTCAGTCCATCTGATCAGCAACGATTCTTCCGGATTCAGTTGGGCAGCGCTCAATTGAGCGGCCTTGTCAAGGATGGGATCAGCGGCAAACCGATTGAAGGCGCGACGATTCGCCCTTTCCTCACACAGCCGCTTGAAGATCAAGAAGAGACCGACGATGTCTTTCATGCTTCGATCGAGCACGAGGTGATCACGGATGCCGCTGGTCGGTATCAGTTATCCCAGTTGACCTTTGGGCGGTATGTGCTGGAAGCACAGGCGTTTTCATACGGGAAGGTTCGACAATCTGTCGAGTTAACCGGCGGAATCGTTTCGCAGGACATTACGTTGATGCCGGCCGGACAGTTGATCGTGATTGTCACAGATGCTCAACGAATCCCCTTGCCCGGGGTTGCGGTGTCCGTCACATCACAGCGTGATCCGGAGAACGGGGTACTTGCTACCACCGATCTGCAGGGCATCGTTCAATTAGCCGATCTTGCGCCGGGTCCATACGAAGTGATCGTCAGCTCAGCATCTGAGGTCTCTTCGCAGAATCGCACCGTCGTGACCATCACCTCCGAAGCCGTCGAACGCCTTGCCACTACCCTCAGCAAATAAAACTCCGGCTCTTCTTCGCCAGGCAAGTGTGATGAAGGTATGATATAATTTGTTACATGAGCGGAGCGCTAAAGACGCGTATTGTCATTCGGCCTGGGGTCTTGGGCGGAAAACCTCGTCAAGCACGAGGAAGTACTCTTACCAACTCAGATTGCTTCCATCAAATAGCGTAGGTTGTTCCCGTGCCCGCCCTTTATGCGTGTCACTGTTGACATTCCAAATGATCTTATGCGTGAGGCCATGCGGATCAGCCATGTAAGGACCAAAAGAGAAGCGATTATTTTAGGGCTGCAAGAATTAATACGTCGATATCGCACTAATTATTCGAAGCCTCTTGGGAGGAGTTAAGAACACATTGGTTAGTGGTACAAGTTGGGTTGCGGTGGAAGAGGGAGCGGTGGGTGGCGATCCAGCGGTAGGCTCGGGTGCCGATCCATCGCGCGCCGGGAAGATAGACCAGCGGCAGCAACGGCCACAAAAGCGGCAGGTGACGACAGAGCCGCCGGAACGCGTCAAACCCTCCTGAAAGCCGGCCGTTAGGCTCCAGCAACATCATCTCACTGCGGCAGCGCTCCGGGGTGAGTGCAGGATGCAGCTTAGGTAAGTCAGGCTGCTTATGAAAATCCAACGGATCCACCCATCCGAACAGATCCAGAACCCGTAGTCGCTTCACGCTCGCCAGGCAAAACCCGCACTGTCCATCATAGAGTAACACCGCTCTGCCTCGCATCGCTGCTTGCTCCTGTCGGGCTTCAATCCATGCCACCAGCGTCTCCGGCGCGATGAAGAGCAGCATCAGCGGAGGAAACAAGAAGAGGAAGATCGTCGGTACCTCTAGGGTGATCCAGAGCATGAGCTGAAAGAGGATTCCAAGGGTGATGCCGATCGCTCGGGTTCGAGGTATGAACCAGAGTAATGGCATGAGAAATTCAAAGATCACACACGAAACCCCTAGCCCATAGCAGAGGGAGGGATGCTGACCAAGGAACGCTCTGAACGGAAACTCGCGGACGACCCCTATGGATGGGTAGTGCATCAAATAGAAATAGGGGTGATCGGTGAGCCAGTTGCCGCCGGCGGTAATTTTATTGAGCGCGGTATACCAGAAGGTCCATGTCACTTGAAGCTGCAAGAGCCGTTGAATAAAGAAAGGTCGCGGCCGTTTGTACCACGTCGCTTTGCCGCGCCACAGATTATCCAGCGAAAGAAAGTCGCCATGGTAGTTAGTCACGCACATGAGCACGAGCGTAACCAGCAGGATGTCGAAGCTGAGCGTCCCGATATGGTAGTTGTTGAGCGCATAAAAATAGTAGCAGCCCAGCGTCATCAGGATGCAGCTCGCTTGCGAGAAGAGGCCGAGGGTGAACGCGGCCAAGGAGAACAGAAACAGCCACATCATCACCCATACGAGCCAATCCGGGCTCTGCGCCACCAAGCGCAAGATCCAGACGGGAAAGAATGAACCGTTTTGGGTCTTGAAGGCGGTTGAGGGATAGTTATCCGCCATCTGGAAGAAGGACGGGATCATGTGCGCGCCAACCGTCCATCCCACGGCCACTCGGAAGAGGCCGAGGCTCAGTGATGGGCGTCGTTCAAGAAACGCTCGATGCCACCACTTTTTTAGGAGTAACATAGACGTTAGTTCTGAGTTGAGAGTTGAGAGTTAAGAGTTGTACCGGACTCGCAACTCACAACTCGCAACTCTGAACTGTTTTTTACTGGCATCGGTAGGCCACCTGGTACTCGACGCGCTTTGGTTGTTTCACTACATCGGGATACTGCCCATAGAGCACCGCAAACGCCTCATATTGAGGAAATTTTCGCCTGAGATACCGGCAGAAATCCGGCGCGCGATGCTGGTCCAGAACGCCAACGAGCATATTGCGATGAATGTTGTCGTAGCCGATCGCCTTCGTCGAGAAAATATCATGAGGATCGAATTTGATCTGCTGGCCGCCCCGCTGCGCCCAGACGTCCGCAAAGCCGTAGGACTGATCGATATGAAAAAACATGATCCAACCAGCCGGCGGAAACAAGAGGGGCAGCTTCGGCAACTGCGGCTGATACCACCGCGCGGTAGCCGAGTGCTGGCGCGGCTTCAGAAACAGGGGGCTGAGGTAATGAGCGCGCAGCGTTTCGTAATGGAAGATCAGGCTCCAGATCGTCACGAATATTGTGATGCCTGTATGACGGTGCCGAAACATGCACCCATTATACGCCGGCGTCGCTACCTAGTCTTGGTGCGTCGCCTAGGTTATAATGTTGCCAATGTTATCCCCTGAGGAATTCAAGGCCATCAACCAGTTGTACGAGCGCCTAAGCCAAGCGCATGCGGCGGCCCGCAAGAAATTTGGCCGTCCCCTAACCCTGTCTGAGAAGATCCTTGTTTCTCACGTGCGCGATTTCGCCTCGCAGGAGTTTGTGCGCGGGCAAAGCTATCTCGTATTGCAGCCGGACCGAGTCGCCATGCAGGATGCCACCGCACAGATGGCGATCCTCCAATTTATGCAGGCCAAGCGCGATACGGTGGCCGTCCCCACGACGATTCACTGCGATCACCTCATCCAAGCCCGGGTTGGGGTCAGCGAGGACATGAAGGTCGCTCTTGAGGCGAACCGGGAAGTGTACGACTTCCTGCGCAGCACGGCGATGCGCTACGGGATGGGTTTCTGGGAGCCTGGGGCCGGTATCATCCATCAAGTGTTCCTTGAGCAGTACGCTTTCCCAGGCGGGTTGCTCATCGGCACCGATTCGCATACTCCTAATGGTGGCGGGCTAGGGATGCTGGCCATCGGCGTCGGCGGAGCAGACGCGGCGGATGTGATGGCAGGTCTGCCGTGGGAAGTCAAATGCCCTCAACTCATCGGCGTGCGACTCACCGGCTCGCTCAATGGCTGGACCTCGCCTAAAGACGTGATTCTCAAACTCTGCGGCATTCTGACGACCAAAGGCGGGACGGACAAGATCATCGAGTTTTTCGGGCCGGGCACGCGCTCGATCAGCTGTACTGGCAAGGGCACCATCACCAATATGGGGGCTGAGGTCGGAGCGACCACGTCCGTGTTTCCCTTTGATGAGCGAATGGCGACCTATTTGAAGGCGACGGATCGCGCGAACGTCGCAGCATTGGCCACCCAGTATGCGCAAGCACTCGTGGCTGATCCGGAAATCGAGCAGGATCCCAAGCGGTTTTTCGACGAGCTCATCGACATCGATCTCTCCGCGCTCGAGCCCTACATCGTCGGTCCGCGGCGGCCCGATGTGGCCCGTCCCATCTCGCAACTGGCCAAGGATATTGAGGCAGGCGAGAT
>CAYNXT010000093.1:0-6415 GCA_964401235.1 uncultured Planctomycetales bacterium | reverse complement strand
CCCACCCTTGGCGGGACTCCGCGCTGTGGGCGCCCGACCTCCGGCGTCACCCGCATCTAAGAGATGGTATTGTTTTGGACTGATTGTGTTCTTAGGTTGTCTGATCGGGGTCTGCCCTCTCAGCGCGGAGGAGATGGGTTCATTGACCGACGACGAGGTCGTTTTGCGCACCGAGGGGCCGTACCGGCTGATGCTGCCGAAGGATTGGCCGGTGCAGCAAAGCGGTAATCAGTATATGCCGGTCCCAGTGGAAGAGTATCTCAGCTTGAAGTTCGCTCAGGTGCGCGGAGTGCTCGCAACCGTCACACAGCGGCTCGATGCGCTCGAGCAACGGCTGAGCCAGCTTGAGCAGAATAACCAGACGTTCCAGAAACGCATCCAGCGGCTTGAGGAGCAGCTCCAGCGACAGCCGGCGGCTCCCAGTCCTGCCCCTGAAACCGTTCGGTAGTTTCCATGCCTGAACAAGTCGTCATCATTGGCTCAGGGCCGGCCGGACATACGGCGGCCATCTATACTGCGCGCGCGAACTTAAAGCCGGTCATGTTTGAAGGTTTTTCAGTTGGCGGCATTCCTGGCGGCCAGCTCATGACCACGACCGAAGTGGAAAACTACCCTGGATTTCCTGAGGGGGTGGACGGCCAGAAGCTTATGGAGGCGATGCGCAAGCAGTCCGAGCGGTTCGGCACGCGGATTTTTACCGAAGATGTGATCCACGTAGATCTGTCCAAGCGGCCGTTTATCGTCGCGTCTGCCGAGCGCGAACTCCAAGCGCAGAGTGTGATTATTGCGACAGGGGCTACGGCGAAACGGCTCAACTTGTCAGGCGAAAACAGGCTGTGGACCAAAGGGATGTCGGCCTGCGCGGTGTGCGATGGCGCGCTGCCGATCTTCCGCAACAAAGCGCTGGTGGTCGTCGGCGGGGGAGATTCCGCCTGCGAAGAATCGACATTTTTGACCAAATTCGCATCGAAAGTCTACCTGGTGCACCGGCGGAATGAGTTTCGCGCCTCAAAAATCATGCAAGAGCGGGTATTGAAAAACCCTAAAATCGAGATCATCTGGGACACGGTCGTTGAGGATGTGCTGGGTGATGAGGCGGTGTCTGCGGTTCGACTGCGCCATGTCAAGACGAACCAGCAGCGGGAACTGCCATGCGGCGGGCTATTTTATGCCATCGGCTTTACCCCAAACACCTCTGCATTCGCCAACCAGCTCAAACTGGACAAGGACGGCTATATCATCACCAAGCCAGGCTCCACCGAGACTTCCGTAGCCGGCATGTTTGCGTGCGGCGACGTGCAGGATAAGCGCTACCGCCAGGCGGTGACCGCGGCCGGCAGTGGCTGCATGGCCGCGCTGGACTGCGAGCGCTGGCTAGTTGAATCGGATGCGGCTTAAGCGGACAGGACTCTCGCTTCTTGAGGTGCTGCTCGTTGTACTCTTGATCACCGGCGGGTTAGTGTGGATGTTGAATGCGAACTATCTTAGCATTCGCGCCAACACGCTCGCGACGCTGATTACTGAAGGTAGTAGTGAGTGCGGTGATTATGCTGGGACTGGGGGCAGTCCTGTTCATCGTCTATCGATCCACCTTCGATACGATGGCGCTTGTGATGGCCACGTCGTCAACAACCGGGCAGCTCCAGGCGCTCTTTGAGCAGGTGGGGCGCGATATTCAGTCAGCACGGGGTCGGATTACTGCTACGTGCGGCTTGTATACCCCAAGCTCCTCCCTTCTCATTCTCGATATTCCGAATGCCGGCGGGATGGGATCCGGACTGGATCGTGTGATCTGCCGCCAGAATGGCGCGAATCTTGAGCGGATTCTGGCAACGGCCACCAGCTGTGCCACTCCCCAAGTGCGTGTGCTCGCCAGCAACATGACAGACGTGTACTTGCTTCCCGCCGGCACCGCGTTAGTCGATGTCCGTCTGCAGGTGCGAAGCGGTCCTGCCGATCGTTTTGTCGTCACCTCCGGGAAACTGGCCGTGCAATATCGCATGCGGAACGCTTCGTAGCAATGCCCATCACGCGACGGTCAATCACACATGCGCGAGGCAGCATGGCACTAGGGTTGCTGGTGGTCGTGTCGCTGTTTATCGTGGGCAACATCCTCACGCTCAACACGGTGCACCAACGCAGCCTTCAAGAGCGGGTGGAAGGCAGTGCTCGAGCGCCGGCACTGGCCGAAGCTGGTGTTGCCGTGGTCGCGCAACTAGGCCCTGGCGGGGGAGGGTTCGACTACGCCGCGTTTGCCGCCCAGCCCACACCGATCGCTGGAACCATTAACGGCCTCATAGACAGTTGCGATTCCATGCTTGGAGATTACAACCCGGCGAGTCCTAGACTCAATGGCGATGTGGCCACCAACAGCACCGGGGTTCCTTCCCTCTCGCTCCTCAACGGATCGATCAAAGGCGATGCGTTCGTTGGTCCTACGGGTAATCCGGCGACCGACATCCTGGTAATTAGTGGAGCCATCACAGGGGCGAAGAGCACGTTAAGCAGTCCTCTCGCGTTGGATCCGGTGTCTATGCCGGCTGTCAGCGCCTGTAACGAGTTGTGGAGCTCTCTTGCTCTAGACAGCACTGACGGTGATTCTACCAATGACATTAGGGCTTTGGCGCCTGGGGTGTATTGCGCTACCACCGTCAAGCTTATCGGGGGCAATACGCGGCTGGCGGCTGCTAGCTCTGCTGGTCCGGTGCAAATCTATGTCAGAGATTACCTCTACGCGGAAGGCACAATTCGTGGCGGCAATGGTCCTGGAGGCTTCCCCCTTCCGAAAAACACGCAGTTCTATTTCGCACCCGGTGGCGCGACCGTCCCCAACGGGGTGGGTTTTTCCGTCTGGCCCACGTTTAGTTGCCAATCTAATCGGGCCTGTTTTGGACGAGACGATGCGGTTCCCGGAGATCCCGATCCAAAACTTATCGGAACTCTCTACGCGCCTGACGGGAAGGTCCTTTTTGCCAGATGAACAGTTGAGCAATGTCAGCACACCCTACGGCACCGGCCCTCAGGACAAGGCGGTGACCTCCTGGCAGCGCACGCCCGGCTAGCTATTCATCCCAATACCCAGTCACACCACAGAGGACACGGAACTTCCACGGAAACACAGAGAACGCCTATGAACATTCTGTGGCTCTGTGGTTCTGTGATAAGATAGAAGCGTCCTACCAGAGTTCTATCCTTCATGGTGCCCATTCTGACGTTAGAGCGTGCATGGATCGGGGTTGGCGGGTTTGTGTTGCTAATCCTCATCGAGAGCGTCTGGCCGTTTCGCCAGCGCGCGGAATCTCGTTGGCGCCGCTTTACCATCAACCTCTTCATTGCCGGCTCAAATGCCCTGTTGCTGAGCATCCTGCTTGGCGGATTGATCGTTGCCACGTACCATACATTTGAGCTGCATCGCTTCGGTCTGTTGCACCGACTCCAGGTTACCGACTGGCTCAATGTTATGGCCACGGTCGTGGTGTTAGATGGCGTGACCTATTTCTGGCACCGGGCCTATCATGGAGTACCACTTATGTGGCGGATGCACCGGGTCCATCACAGCGATCGCGATCTTGATGTCACGACCTCCGGGCGCTTCCACTTCACCGAAATGGTGCTTTCGGCGATCTTCCGTCTAGGCGTCATTGCCGTCTTGGGGGCCAGCGTCGCCGGTGTGGTCATCTTCGAGATCGTCTTTGGCCTCTTTAATCAGCTCGAACACGCGAACCTTCATCTTCCTGAGCCCTTGGAGAGGTGGCTGCGCTGGGTCTTCGTCACCCCGGACATGCACCGCATCCACCATTCACAAGTCAAGGAGCACACCAACTCCAACTACTCCACGATTTTCTCATGCTGGGATCGCTGGTTTGGCACGTACCGGTTTGGCATGGAGCAGCGCATGCTGACTATCGGGTTACCGGACTATCCTCGCCCCGAGGATGTGACGATGGGCAAGGTGCTTGCCATGCCCTTTGGGGCGCCGTGTGTAACAAAAGGAGGAGGAAGGATGGAGAAGTCACGAGCGTTGTTGGCCGCGTCAGTGGCCGGGCTTCTGATGGCCGCCGGGTTGGCGTCCTCAGGATCCTCGGCACAGGCTGCGGAGGGGGAACAGGTGCCGTGTTATGGGATTAATAAGTGCCAGGGCACCGGGGACTGTGGCGGGAAAGGGCACTCTTGCGCCGGGCAGAATGAGTGCGCAGGGCATGGCTATATCAAGTTGGATCAGGAAACCTGCTTAAAGATTCAAGGCGGCCGTTTGACGCCTGAGGCAGAGTCGTAAGCTCGATCGCGAGGACTGGCATGGCTGAGCCATGCCAGTCCTTTGCATCTATGCTCTGATGAATCGTCGCTGGATCAAGCTGGGGGCGTTCATTGCGCTTCTGACGATCATGGGGTTACTCATCACCATCTTCTGGGATGAACGACGGCCCCTCAGCCCACAACGGGTTGGAGATCTTGTACGCTCCTTTGGCATTTGGGCGCCGCTCGTGTATCTGGTGGCCTATGGGCAGCCGCTCGTACCGTTGCCGGCCAGCCTCATGACGATTGTGGGGGGCATTGCGTTTGGAAAATCGTGGGGGTTTGTGGCAGCCCTCTTCGGTGCGACCCTCAGGGCTTGTTCAGAATTTTTGGTTGCCAAATTGCTCGGCCGTGATGTGGTGGCCAGACTCCTGAAAGGCAGGGTGGCCAAGCTCGATGCAAAAATCGGCACCAATGGATTTAAAGCGGTCCTGCTCATTCGGCTCATTCCAAATTTCCCATTTGATATCCAAAACTATGCGCTAGGGTTCTCCAAAGTGCGATTTCTTCCCTATGCACTGGGAACTTTTCTTGGGATGGCCCCGGGCTGTTTCGCCTTTGTGTATCTTGGCTACTCGCTCACCGAGCCCAAGCAGATTTGGAAGCTCGGGGTCGCCGTGCTGCTGATCATCGGCCTCATGATAACCCAACGGGTGTGGCAAGGCAGGCAACCCAAGGGCATCATCGCCAAGGAATAAGCGTCGGATGCAGGAGCCGCTCCTCCCAGACGATCAGTACAATCGTGAACTGGTTCATCACGCGCATCCTCCTGACTGGGTCAATCCCACCCCGAAGGGCCGTTATCAGCTCGTCGTGATCGGCTCAGGAACTGCCGGTCTGACAGCGGCAGCCGGCGTGCGCTCTGATGAGCGCGGAGTTCAGGTGGATGATTTTCTGCAAACGAGCGACCCTCGCATCTTTGCCGCCGGTGACGTGGCCTCGCCGTTTCAGTTTACCCATACCGCCAACGCTCTCGGTCGCATGGCGATGACCAATGCATTGTTTCTCAAGATGGGGCGAGCGAGTCGCATGATCGTGCCCTGGCGCACCGATACCGACCCGGAAATTGCCCACGCCGGCAACCTCCGCACCTATTTCACGATGCTCATGGGAATGGGCAAAGGGCTCTCTGCATTGGCGAGCCCAATCTCTCCCTACCCCGCTCAATCCGAAATCTTGCGTAAAATTTCCGGCCTGTACCTGCAAACCAAGTTGACCCCAACCGTCAAACGATTCCTCAGCGCGTTCCTCTCTTGGAGGCGGTAGATGTCTTCAAGAAATCGGTGGCTGTCCCCGATTATTGTCCGGTATCGCGTCGCAGGCGAGGATCTGACGCTCAACCAGCAGCGTCTCTAGCCATCCATGTCCGCCGCGGAACACACGCGCAAACCCAATCGCCTCATCCATGAGAAAAGTCCTTATCTCTTGCAACACGCCTACAACCCGGTGGATTGGTACCCTTGGGGCCAGGAGGCATTGACCAGGGCCAAGCGCGAGGACAAGCCGATTTTGCTGTCCATCGGGTATTCGACGTGCTACTGGTGCCATGTCATGGAACACGAGTCGTTTGAAAATCCCGACGTGGCTAAACTCATGAACGACACCGTGGTGGCCATCAAGGTGGACCGAGAGGAGCGGCCGGACCTCGATGCCCTCTACATGAGCGCGGTCATGGCCATGACCGGCTCCGGCGGCTGGCCGATGAACGTCTTTTTGACGCCGGAAGGCCGGCCGTTTTGGGGCGGGACGTATTTTCCTCCCGAAGACCTGCCAGGCCGTCCAGGGTTCCCGACGGTGTTGCGGTCGATCGCCCAGGCCTGGCAGATCCGGCGCGACGAGCTGCTGCGCTCAAGCCAATCGCTCACCCAGGCCATGCAGGCCGGTGCCAAGGCCGGCGCGTCGGCTTCATTGACTCCCGAGGTGCTCACCATTGCGGCGGATCAATTCGCTGAGCAATATGACGCGACCTTCGGCGGGTTTGGGCCGGCGCCCAAGTTTCCAAGAAGCCACAGCCTTTCATTCTTGTTGCGGGTTTGGACTCGAACCAAAGACCCGAAGACACGTGAGATGGTCGAGCGCACGCTCGACGCGATGGCCCGCGGCGGGATGCATGACCAGC
>CAYNXT010000092.1:0-6508 GCA_964401235.1 uncultured Planctomycetales bacterium | reverse complement strand
AAGGAGCAATTTGAGAAGTGGGTGGAGAAGCGTGCGAATGGCGCGTCCCATGATCGTCCGAAACGCAAGCAGAGGGCCTATGCCTGCAGAGGTGTTACAAGAATCTCTGATCGGACAACGTATACGGCTGCCCGGCCACTTTGACCAGGCCGTTGTGGAGCAACTACCTTGGTATTCAATTCTAGGGGTTAACAGATTCACCCCTGGAGGTAATAATCGGGTAGAAGAAGTCACCTGGAGTCGGGTTTGGCGGCCCAACATGGTGAGCACGCGGCGTACCCACACAAGGAGGTGTATTGACAAGATGACCTGACAGGAGTATGATTTACATCAAGTCGGCTAGTTTGTGCAAGTTACTCCAAACCCAGTGGCCCCAAAAGTGGGTCCGAGAAGGAAGGAGTTAAGAATGTCGATCGCTGTTGATCCACAGTACATCCCCGCAAGTTCCTCCCCCAGTCAAGATCCTAATTTCCTCGTGCACCAACACCGAGGTCTTGTTGTCTCTCTCGCTCGTCGCAGGGTTAATCCGTTTCTACATCAAGATGAGCAGGATTTGATTCAGGAAGGCTTTCTTGGCCTTCTGCGTGC
Source organism: uncultured Planctomycetales bacterium (assembly GCA_964401235.1). Classification (GTDB taxonomy): domain Bacteria; phylum Omnitrophota; class Gorgyraeia; order Aquiviventales; family Aquiviventaceae; genus CAYNXT01. The sequence continues at coordinate 5,920 of CAYNXT010000092.1, read as the reverse complement.
CGCTCGTCGGTTCGACTCCTCCCGGGGCACCAAGTTCACCACCTTTGCATACCCGCATGTGGCTGGAGCAATTGAACGGGCCTTACCGCGGTTGCACCCGGAGATCCCGATGTCACAACTCGCGATGTTCAATGCTCAGGACACCGAAGCTGACGGCGAGATACGCCATGATATAAGCGACGATGGCGAGCAAGCCAACGTAGTTGTAAGCGTGGCCGAAGGGCATTGTCTTGAAGCGGTGCGAGGTTTCAAGACTGGCCTCACCCCAGTGCAGCGGCAGGTGGTAGAGCTTGTGTTCTGGGAGGGCTGTTCTCAAGCCGACGCGGCACGGCTTTTGGGAATCAGCAGGGCCCGGGTCTCAAGCATTCTTCTGCACATGAAGAAACGCGGCCAAGTGGAACTGCGTGCTTTGAAAGCATAAACGTTCAACATCTGTGGGGTTTGAAACCTGAGGAGGAAAGCGGAAATGGCGAAGAAGATGAACGGTGCAGTTCAGGTCGATGACCTGGAGGAGCAGAGGAATTACGTTAAGGAGTTAAAGGAAAGCGGGTTCGACTTTCCCTTAATTGCGGCTATGTCATTCGTCGAGGGCATGCGTGATTCGGGCTATCGAAATACGGCGACCGCTCTCGATGAGTTCATCGACAACGCTGTTCAAGCAGGTGCGGGCCACATCTACATCGTGACCGGCTATGACCGCGATAACAAGACGCAAAAAAAACCAGACGAGATCGCGGTGGTAGACGATGGTCACGGCATGGATCCTGATACAATCCGTCTTGCGGTCCTGTGGGGAGGCACGCACAGGTTTAATGACCGCACAGGGTTTGGGCGGTTTGGATTTGGGGTGCCGAGCGCTGCTGTAGCGGTTGCGCGGCGTTATACGGTCTACTCAAAGGTGGACGGAGGAGAGTGGCTTGCGGTGACGGTTGACCTAGACGAGATCGCAGCCAACAAGTACACAGACCACAAAGGCGTTGTAAGGGCTCCAGCTGCCCGAAAGCTCTCCCCACCAGAGTTCGTCAGGCTCCACTGCCCCATCGACAAGTTGGAGCACGGCACGGTCGTTGTGTTAGAGAAACCCGATCGGCTAGCCCCGGGTTTCAACACGAGCGAAAGTTTCACCAGGAAAATGCTCGAACACCTCGGCCTGATCTATCGGGGGCTGCTGAGAAATCACAAGCTATTCGTTGTTGACACGGCGGGCGAGGGGTTGGTCAAAGAGGTCGAGCCGGTCGACCCCTTATTTGTAACGCCAGGGGCAAGGTTCTACGATTCCAATCCAAAGGTCATAGCCGAAGAACTGCCAGAAACTCGCTTTGAGGTTAAGGACCGTGCTGGTAAAGAATCTCTCGGTGTCGTCAGGATCAGGTATTCTCGCCTGCCCATAGGGTTTCAGGAGAGTGAGGATGGGCGATTGGACAAGGGGCGGTTCAATGTAATGGACGAGAACAACGGCCTGATCATCATGCGATCTGGCCGGCAAATCGACGTTGTGACGCGTAACCCATGGACGACGTTCGTTAACTATGATCGGAACTGGGCGATTGAAATTGCGTTCGATCCAAAGCTAGATGAGGAGTTTGGGGTGACAACCAACAAGCAGCAGATCACGATCTCGGATCGTATGTGGCAATTGCTCGAAGAAAATGGAGTTTTGAGTGCGATTGCGCAACTGCGGAAGCGTAATACTCAAGAGAGAGCAGAGCAACGCTCGAAGACTGAAAAGAATGAGGTCAAGCTGTCCGAGCAGATCGCCACTGAGGCCGAAAAGTACCAAGAACCAGTTCCTGTAACGCAGGAGCAAGAGGAGAAGAGTAAGCAGCGGCTTCAGGAAGAGGTTGAGCGTAAGAAACGAGAAACTGGAAAACCCGAGCCAGAGATTGTGGCAGAAATTCTCGGGCACCCTTACAAAGTGGAGTACGAGACGCTGCCCGGCGCACCATTCTACCGAATGATTCAAGTGGGTGGACAAAGGCGGCTCTATGTCAATATGGGTCATCGCTTCTATACCGATGTGTACGAAGGGGCTGAGACGTCCCCTCGGGTTAAAGCGGCTCTTGAGCTTCTGCTGATGGTATTGGGAGCTTGCGAGGTTGAGGCCAGCGGAGACCGGGAGCGTTTTTATGTCAGCGAACGAAGCATCTGGTCCAGGCGACTTGGGTTGATGTTGGATTTGCTAGAGAGCAAGGATTCAGCACAAGAGGAGGAAGATGCCGAACAAGCGGAGAGAGAAACCGTAAAAATTGAGAAGAGTTGAAGCCGATTCCCATGAGCGGGCCCTTGGTTATTGCCACCAGGGGCCCGCTTCGTCTTAATGGGGTTGTCTAACAATGGCGAACAATTTCCCCATCGTGTTGCTCCAGCACTTCATAGAAGCGACCAGGGACTCCGGGTATAAGGGAACAGCCTCAGCCCTAGCAGAATTAGTCGACAACTCGTTAGAGGCAGGGGCCAAAAATGTTTGGGTCGGCTTTAGTGAACAGGATCCGGTGGGGTTGGTCGTTTCCGTAAGGGATGACGGCTGCGGCATGTCCCCACAAGAACTGCGACAAGCTCTCCAATTCGGTGGCAGTAGTAGATTCCTGAGCCAGGATACCATCGGGCGTTATGGCATGGGGCTTCCCAATTCATCGGTAAGCCAGGCGCGCCGGGTGGAAGTGTTCACGTGGCGAGATGCCGGACCTTGTTGGTATAGCTACCTAGATGTAACTGAAATCGCGGAAGGTAGATTGGAGTCCATCCCATTACCAAAACGTCGGGCACTCCCCACAGCTTACCAGGGACAAGAATCGCGTTCGGGCACGTTGGTGATCTGGTCTCAATGCGACCGCTTGGATTTCAAAAAAATAACTACACTTGACGAGCATCTACGGCGGCCTTTAGGTAGGATGTTCCGGCATTTTCTTTATTCAGGGAGGTGTATTTGGGTAAATGGAGTGCCGATTAAGCCCGTTGACCCTCTGATGCTCAATAACCATGGGCATGATCATGCGGAGGTTTTTGGCGAACCGCTAGTGTATCCTGTGAAACTACGCGGCCGGCATGGTGGGGAGATTATATCCAAAATCGAGGTGCGCTTTTCACTGCTACCGATCAGAAAGTGGCACTGTCTAACAGATACCGAGAAGCGTGCGCTGGGTATTTCTAATAACGCAGGGGTATCTATCATTCGTGGACTTCGCGAAGTAGATTATGGCTGGTTTTTCACAGGATCAAAAAGGCGGGAAAACTATGACGATTGGTGGCGATGCGAAGTCCGCTTTCAACCGGCTCTCGATAATCTCTTCGGTGTGACGCATACGAAACAACAAATTCGCCCAACCCCAGCGTTACATGAGATCCTAACGAAGGATATGGAAGCCACAGCGCGCCGGTTGAACGGGCTCGTCAGGAAGGTTCACGAAGGTTTGGGAACCACGAAAGCGCGCATGAGCGAAGACCGGCAGCTTATGGAACGTGATGGCCGTCTACCGGCTTTACCTACAGCTAAGACCAGAGATACAAGAGCGACACTAGGACAAAACGGTGATGCTGCGCGGTTCCATATTAAAGTAGGATTTGTGCATGGGCGGTCATTTTATGACACTCCTGATAAACCAGGAATGCCTATGGTAATCCTTAACCAAGACCACCCATTTTGTCGAGAGGTATTCTTACCCCTTACACGGGGCGAGATAGTGGATGGCCGAGTCGGGTCTCAGCTGCTTAACCGAGTCTTGCTGGCGCTCGCTCGGGCAGACATCAACCTTGAAAGAAGAGGACATAGAAAGATCGTGCAGGAACACAGGGAGCACTGGAGCGACGCCTTATTCGCATATCTAGGAAAATAGCCGTGAAAGACCAGTGGATCAGAACAGGGGTCAGGTTTGGTACGAGAGACACTGCCGCCCGTGCACTCCGGCGGTGTGTAGAGAAACTGCTTTCAAGTAAGAGGAAAGCGGGCTCAAAATCGAGCGAAGATGGCGAAACGCCGCCGAGCATTAGGCACCAACTCGTGCAGGAGTTGAGAAACAAGCAGTTGGCTGGGGAGGAAACACTAAGCGTTGCTCGCCTTAATACAATCTACGACTTCATTGAACACGGCTGGGGTGTTCGGATAAAGCGAGGCGTCTTGGAAATTCAGCGTCCCAACCGAGAGGGTTTGTCTGCCACTCTTTATAAGGAAGCTGTGAGATCTGCGCTTCAAGTGGAACGGAATAAGAGCCTTTCGGAAGAGCCTGTCGTGAAGTTTATCAAGCAGATGGAAACTCGCCAATTGACGCGTGCAGGATGGGTATCGATTTTTAGTCTCATGAGAGACGGTAGAGAATTAGCTACATCTCTAAGGAATCGGAGAGATACGCGCTCGATAGAGGAACTTAAAGGAATCATTTCCCCGTACCTTCAGTTTGTGGAATCAGGCAAGCGCTGCCCTGAGACGGGTCTGTTGCTTAACGACATCTGGCGCTACTTCCGAATGACTTGGTCGAATAAACATGAGTCCGTCCCCGGGAGAAGCATGATGATCCTGGTTAGAGACAGAGCGGTTCCAGGACACCCGGTAATTGGCGTCGCTCCGCTTAGTAGTGCAGTGCCACACCTACCCGTTCGCGACAAATGGATAGGATGGACTTCGGAGCGCGTGTGGACTCGCATTAACCAGGAGCGCTCAGCAATATGGGCAAGCTGGATCCATGCAAGTTGGAATCTGTTGCTACAGGAACTGTATATCGATGACCTAATTCGTGATGGCGTGATTTCTATCAGTGACATAAGGAGTCCCTCAGTAAAGGCCATTGAAAGGCTCAAGAAGGAAGCGGCTACAGATAGAGACAGACATCACAATTTCATTAAGAGAATTGATTTCAAGTCATCAAGAGGTAGAAGCACCAATTTGAGGGAAATCGCGGAGACCCCGCTTTACCGCAGCAAGCGCGCCCTAGCCCTTGCCACTCTACTACGGGTAAAGCTTGTTCTTATTGAGTTTGGCTTCACGAAGCCCTCAGTCGAGGGGCTAGGCAAGTTACTTAATTCTCCGAAAGCCCGGTGGCTTAGCGACGCTTTGGTTAGGGCAAGAAAGGCTCGTGCGATGGGCATAGGAATTATGGAGATCAACGTCTGTGGGGCTATTGCCCCATACTCAGATGTGCTCGGAGGCAAGCTTGTTGCGATGCTGTTGACCAGCCCAGAAGTCGCCCAGTCCTACAGGGAGAGATATAGAGATAGCGACAGCATCATCGCATCCGCCATGGCTGGGAGAGCCATTCGGAGAGATCCGGTCCTCACTTTTCTCGGCACAACCAGTCTTTATGGCATCTCAAGCAGTCAGTACAACCGGATTGTCATCCCAGCTGATAGGGTAGTCCCTGGCAAATCCGGTGAAGTTCGATACATGGAGTTGGGCTACTCGGTTGGATTTGGAACTTTCCATATAAGCGGTGAGACGTTGAAAGCGATGGAGCAGGTTTTGGCACAGACTAGAAATGGGCGTCGCGTTAACAGCATTTTTGGAGAAGGAGCAAGCCCGAGATTGCGTAAGGTACGAGAGGCTCTGGATGAACTAGGTCTACCGTCAGAGGAAATTTTAAAACACGGCGACCGACGAATTGTTTATGGAGTTAACTTAATTGATGATCCGGGTTCGTATCTCCTGGGTCTGTCCACCAAGCCCCTTTACATACTCGGCGAGGATGGTACAGAGGCTACGCAGCGGATCATTGACTGGTGGATGGAGCGCTGGCTACTCCACAGAGCGACGAGAGAAGATGTGCTCGAGCGTGTTGAGCGGAACGAAATGACATATCCCGTGCGTCATGGGGCGCGGGTCCCAACTATGCAACAGGAGACAGAGGTCGTCCTCTTTCATAGCTTTGACGCAAGACTGGAGGCGGCCCAAATGCGTGCCGAGCAGCGCCTGAGTCAGGAGGGTTGAAGTCCC
>CAYNXT010000091.1:0-6552 GCA_964401235.1 uncultured Planctomycetales bacterium | reverse complement strand
CTTGCCCAACTGTGGCAGCCGCCGAGGTCCCACAACCAGCAACACAATGGCAAGAATCACGAGTAGCTCAGCCCAGCCCAGACGCATGATTACCTCCGGCGCGAAACGGTGTACTCGGCTAACTGCGCATAGGCCTCAGAGAGCCCATTCAGCGATAATCCCGCCATCGCGCCCTGTGCCTCTTGGGTAAACGCCCGAGCGCGCGTGTGGGCCTGCTCAACGGCCCCTGAGGCAATGGCCGCCTTGGCCACACGCGAGCGAGCCGACACCGATGCCCTGGCGCGCCGAAGCGGACCGAATAAGCTCTGACGTTTCCGGGGAGAGAGTGTGCGGCTTAAATAGATCATGGGAAGCGAGAGAATACCTTTATCCAAATCCGCATGGATGGACTTGCCGAGTTCCTGCTGATCACCGGTCAAGTCAAGACAGTCGTCAGCAATCTGAAACGCCAATCCCATATTGATGCCGAACGTCGTGAAGCGTTCTACAACCTCGTCGGGAAGCCCTCCTAGCAGCGCGCCGCACCGGCACGATCCGCCGATCAGCGACGCGGTCTTGTCGCGGATGATCTGGAGATACTCCGGCTCGCTCACATCCCATCGGTAGCGGGCCTCGACCTCGCGTAACTCGCCTCGCGAGAGCTGCTGACACACATCAGAGATGACCTGGGTGACCTCCGGATGCTGTAGGCGTGATAAGACGGTAAACGCGGTGGCGTAGAGGTAATCTCCCATTAAGACGGCGCGCTCCACGCCCCAGCGCGCATGAAAGGTTGGCTGCCGACGGCGGATCGGCGATTCATCAATGATGTCATCATGAATGAGCGTGGCAGTATGAATCAACTCGACCGCCGCGGCCGCGTCAATCAGGCGGTCCTGAAGCTCCACGGGAACGTCCCGTGGAGCGGAATCCTGAGCGAGTCCGTCAGGGCGAGCCGAAGGATGCCCTGCCCGACCTGCCAGCAAGACCAGCGCCGGTCGCAACCGTTTGCCGCCTGCCGTAATAAGGTACACTGCCATCCGCGCCACAGGATCGTGCAGCGCCTCGAGCATCCGGCGCGTGACCGCTTCGAGCGGCTGTTGAATCGGCTGCAGTGCCTCTTCAAGCGATATCATTTTGCGGCAACAAACAGGCTGGCGAGTCCGCCAGCAAGTGGCACGTATTCTACCGTAGTGCGCGCGCACTGCAAGTCCTCAATCAACTGGGCCGGCGTGCGAAAATGCCGCACCGACTCTGCAAGATAGGTAAACGGCCAGAGCCGACCCGTCAGCACCAGGCCAATGACGCGCGCTACCGTAAAGAGAAACAGAAAGTAGCCCGCTCGAACCAGTGGATTGGCCGGGCGGCCGGTCTCAAGAATGATCAATCGGCCGCCTGGTTTGAGCACCCGCACCAGTTCCCGAAGCCCGGCCATCAAATCGCTGAGGTTGCGCGTGGAGAACCCGATCGTCACCCGATCGAAACTGGCCGAAGCAAACGGCAAGCTTAAGGCGTCAGCCTGCAACCACGCAATGGAAGGCTGCTTCTGTTTTGCGCGAAGCAGCATGGCCGGCGTCATGTCCGCCCCGACCACCAATCCCTGCCCGCGCTGCCGAGCGTGACACAGAATGGCCAGATCTCCTGTTCCGGTACACACATCGAGCACCCGATGGGTCGAGAGCACCTCGCCACGCTGGAGCGCGATACGCCGCCAGCGCTGATCCAATCCACCACTCACCAGCCGGTTGAACCAGTCATACCGCGGGGCCAATTGCGTAAACAGCTGTTGGATAAATGAGCGCTTCTGGACTGAAACAACAGGATGGGCAAACTCTTCCACGCACGTGTCCATTAGGTCTGCGCCTGAGCCAAGTAGAATGCTAAGCTTTCCAACTCAATGGCCAAATCCACCGTCCGAAGCCTGACCGTGGGAGGAACCTCAAGTCTGACCGGGGCGAAATTGACGATGGCCCGCACCCCGCCTTTGATCAATTGATCGCAGACCGGTTGTGCCGCTTGAGCAGGAACCGCAATCAGACCGATCTGAATGTCGTGGCGCTTGACCAACTCTTCAAGCTGATGGGCCGGCTCGACCGCCACCCCTTGGATACTTCGCCCCACTTTGTGCGAGTCGGTATCCACCACGACGCGAAAGTGAAATCCGCGCTCTTGAAACCCTCGGTGCGCCAGCAAGGCCGAGCCAAGATTGCCCACCCCGACGAGTGCGACGTTCCACGTGCGGTCCGCCACGCCGAGAATCGAGGTGAGACGCTGATGGAGCCGCTGCACTTCATAGCCCCGGCCGCTGATACCAAACTGGCCAAAGGTGCTCAGGTCTCTGCGGACCTGCGCGTCGGTCAATCCCAGTTGCTGCGCGAGCCGGCGCGAGGAGACAAACCCGACCCGTTGCGATTCCAACCGTGCTAGCTCTCGCACATAGAGCGACAACCGAGCCACGCACGCCTCAGGCGCAAGGCGCGCAGAGGTGGTGTGGTGATTATTGTTAGAACGGGAAGCTGGACGCGTTCGGGTCATCTGGATTTCCACGCGCGCCGCGAGGCGTCAATCACTCGATCGATATGCGTGGAGGTATGGGCGGTTGAGAGAAAGAGCGCTTCATAGGGTGACGGAGGAATCAGGATGCCTTGGGCGCGCAAGGCCATGGCCCAAGAGGCGAACCGAGCTCGATCGCCGGCTTTTGCTCCGGTGAAGTTCCTGACCGGCTCAGAAGAGAAAAAGAGTGTCAGCATGGAGCCCAGATGGTTGATCTGCACGGGTACGCGCGCCTCACGGGCGCTCTGGTGCAATCGCTCGACCAGTCGGCCAGTCAGCTCCTCCAGGGATTCGTAGGGTGGCTGCGCCGCTAAGAGCTTGAGCGTTGCGCAGCCGGCCTGCATGCTCAGGGGATGGCCAGCAAACGTGCCGCCATGATACACCTCGCCTTCGGGGGCCAAGTGTTGCATGAGCTCACGAGAGCCTCCGAGCGCTCCAATCGGCAGTCCGCCACCGATGATTTTGCCAAAGGTCGTCAGGTCCGGATGAATTCCAAAGAGACCCTGTGCGCCTCCCAACCCCACCCGAAACCCTGTGACGACTTCATCGAAAATCAAGACAATGCCTCGCTGTCGTGTGAGCTCGCGCACCTGGGCCAGGTAGCCAGGCTCTGGCAGCACAACGCCCATGTTCGCTGCCACCGGCTCAAGAATCACTGCGGCTAGCTCATGCGCGTGATGGTCCATGGTGCGCGCTAATGCTGCCACGTCGTTAAACGGAATGGTCAATGTTTCGGCCGCTAAGGCCTCAGGAATCCCTGCGCTTTTACGGGCCATGAGGCTTTCCCCATGCCCATGGTAACAACCGTCAAACGCCAATATTTTCGTCCGGCCTGTGTGCGCCCGAGCCAATTTCACCGCGGTTAGACATGCCTCGGTTCCCGAGGCGGTAAAGCGGATTTGCTCCACCGATGGAACGGCTTCGACGATCAGGCGCGCGAGTTCAACTTCGGCCGGATGGGTGAGCCCCATCAATGTGCCATTGGCCAGAGCGGCCTTGAGGGCCTTGATGACCTGAGGATGGTTGTGCCCAAGAATCAGCGCGCCCCATCCCATAATAAAGTCAATGAACCGCTCCCCTCGATCGCTGACGACCTGGGAGCCCTTGCCACTTGCCAGAAGCAGCGGCTCGCCGCCGACCTGACGAAACGCCCGTACAGGGCTGTTGACCCCACCAACCAGATATCGAGTTGCGACTTCCGATGATGGGTGATGGGTGATGGGTGATGGGTGACGCACTATACGCTGTACGCTAGACGCTATACGCTGACTCATTGTTGTTCTCGCAGCAGTTTGGCCGCGTCCTTGGCCCAATAGGTAATGAGGATATCTGCTCCTGCACGCTTAAGACTCAGGAGCAGTTCCATCCACACGGCCCGTTCCGCAATCCACCCTCGACTTGAGGCGGCTTTGACCATCGCATACTCTCCACTCACGCTAAACGCCGCCACGGGCACGCGAAGCTCCTGTTTCACCCGAGCCACAATGTCAAGATAGGCCAGCGCGGGTTTGACCATGAGGATATCCGCGCCCTGCTGAACATCGGCGCGCGCCTTACGGAGCGCTTCTTCCACATTGGCAATGTCCATTTGATACGATCGTCGATCCCCAAAATGAGGAGCGGAATCCACCGCTTCGCGAAACGGCGCATATAACGCCGACGCGAACTTCGCCGAGTAGGCCAGAATCGGGATACGGTCAAACCCGCCGCGGTCCAATGCTTGCCGAATGGCTCCCACGCTGCCATCCATCATGTCCGATGGGGCAACCAGATCCGCACCTGCTTCAGCGTGGGAAACAGCCGTCTTGGCCAATAACTCTAGCGTGGCATCGTTATCGATCCAAAAATCTTTCTCAGCTGGAGGCTGGAGGCTGGAGGCTGGAGGCTTAGATTTTCGTTTGCCCTTCCCTTGAGCCTTCGGCCTAGAGCCTTGAGCAAGTTTCACGACGCCGCAATGGCCATGGCTCATATAGGCGCACAGGCACACATCCGTCATCACCAAGAGCGATGGGACGCGAGTCTTGATCGCCCGCACCGCTTCCTGAATCAGCCCGTCCTTGGCATACGCACCGCTGGCTTTTTCATCCTTTCGCGTTGCCAGGCCGAAGAGCAGCACCGCAGGCACCTGTTGATCGCGCAGCTCCTGGCACTCCTGCACAAGCTGATCAATCGAGAATTGGAATTGCCCCGGCATCGAAAGAATGGCCGCCCGAACGCGCGTGCCAGGCCGGACGAACAGCGGCATCACCAGCTGCTCCGATGAGAGGCGCGTTTCTCGAACCAACGCCCGGAGCGCCTCTGACTGCCGCAACCGTCGCAATCTATACATTAGACATGCCCCTTGACACCACAGAACCACAGAAATCCACAGAGCCACAGAGGACTGTGTTGGAAGCCTTCTCTGTGTCTCCGTGTGAACTCTGTGTCATCTGTGGTGTGAACCAAGATGTTTTACCAGGGCGTCCACCAGACCCTCGATCGTCGACGCGCGCGCCTCCACCAGGACCTTGCCGCCGTGGGACCTGACGGCGCGCGAGGTGACCGGGCCAATCGACACAAATGATAGTTTCTTAAAGGCCGACGGCTTGCCAATTGCACGCAGCGCTTCATACACATGATCGGCGCAACTGGCTGAGGTGACCGTCACCGCATCAAACGGCTCAGCGAGCATGGCGGCAATGCCCTGATGCATCGAAGCCGGCATCACGGTTCGATAAATTGCCACCTGTGCCACGTTCATGCCGCGCTGACGTAGCCCCTGTCGCAGCACATCACGACTTTCCTCGGCGCTGAAAATCAGCGCGCGCCTGCCTCGCAACAGGCGAGCCGGTAGCTCCTTGAGAAGTCCCTCTTGACTGAAGCGCCTTGGAACAAAATCGACATGCACACCGAGCCCTTCAATTGCCGCAGCGGTTTTTTGGCCAATCGCGCCGATGTGGCAGCCGGAGAGCCATCGGACATCGCGCCGATAGGGTTTGAGGGCTCTGGCGAACCAGCCGATGCCTTCAGGGCTGGTGAAAAAAACCCAGTCTGGTTTGGACTCTCCACTGAGTATGTCGCGCAGGAAGCCATTTTGCTTCACTGGGGCTAACTCGATGGCCGGCAACTCTTCCACCTCGGCACCGAGTGCCGCCACCTGACGTGTCAGCGAAGCGGCGTTATCGGCGGCGCGCGTGACCAGAATTCGCTTACCGAACAGCGGCTTGGCTTCAAACCAGTTGAGGGATCGCCGCAGCGCCACGACGTGGCCGACCACCAGAACGGCCGGGGGGTGAATCTTCGCGCGGCGCGCCAGGCTCACAATCGTTCCCAACGTGCCCGCAACGACTCGCTGACGCGGCAGTGTGCCCCACTCGATGAGTGCGCAGGGAGTTCTGAGCGTGCGTCCGTGTGCGGCCAGTCGGGTGACGATCTGCGGCAGTTCACTCACTCCCATCAAACATACGAGCGTATCGCACCCTCTCGCCAGCGAGTCCCACTGAATGGATGTGCCAGCTTTTGTCGGGTCTTCATGCCCTGTGATCACCGCGAAGGAGGACGCTATGGCGCGGTGCGTCACAGGAATGCCCGCATACGCCGGCACCGCAATCGCGCTCGTGACTCCAGGCACCACCTCATACGGAATCTTGGCGCGGCCAAGGGCCAGCGCCTCTTCTGCGCCTCGACCGAAGACAAACGGATCGCCCCCTTTCAGGCGCACCACCATGCGGCCGCGCTTGGCCTCACGGATCAGCAGGCGGTTGATCACCTCTTGTGTCTTCGTATGGCGTTTAGCCTGTTTGCCCACGTAGAGCAATCTCGCTGTCGGCGGACACGCCTTGAGCAAGCCTGGTGAGACGAGATGGTCGTAGACCACCACCTCGGCCAGACGCAGCAACTCAGCCCCTCGAACGGTGATCAGTCCCGGATCTCCCGGCCCAGCTCCCACGAGATAGATCATGCCTTTCTTCATCTTGATGTTCGAACTTTACGCTTTACACAAACATGTTGGAACAGTAAAGTGCTTCCTACGCGCCCGTA
>CAYNXT010000090.1:0-6741 GCA_964401235.1 uncultured Planctomycetales bacterium | reverse complement strand
ACTCGCGGTTGATCTGGTCGACCATCGCGGCCAGCGTCGAGGTCTTGCCCATGCCGGTGGGACCCGTCAGGAGGATCAACCCGCTGGGCTTGCGGGCTAGCTCGGCCACAACCGGTGGCAGGCCCAGCTCTCTGAGTGAGCGGATCTGCGTGGGAATCAGCCGAAAGGCCGCTTCGATGCTGCCGCGCTGTGAATGCACGTTGACGCGAAACCGGCCGAGACCTTGGACGTTAAACGACAAGTCCAGCTCCATCTCCCGCTCAAACTGGGCTTTTTGCCGGTCGGTTAGCAGGCTGTAGACCAGCCGTTTGGTATCGACGCGGCTCAGCAGTGGGAGCGTCGTGGGCTCAAGCGACCCATCAATGCGCAACACCGGTGGAGCGCTCTCGGTGAGGTGAATGTCGGAGGCTTGTTTTGCAGTGGCCAGCTCAAAGAGCTCTCGGATATACGTCAGCGATGGGCTGGCGGAGTTTCCCAGTGAGAGCGCCTGAAAGACCGGCGGCGCGTCGGTCACGAGTGGCTCAGGAGGAAGGTTCGACATCGCGTGTGGGCCGGAACTCTCGCACGGCCAGTTGGAGCTCTTCAGGTTGATCTGCGTAGCGCAGCGCTTCCTCTAGCGTCACCTCACCCTGGCGGTAGCGCTGATACAGGGCTTGCGTGAACGTCTGCATCCCGTACATGGCCCCATCGTGCAGCACGCCGGGGAGCTGCTCCGTGCGTCCTTCGCGGATGAGCTCTCGAGCGGTCGGCGTGACCACGAGGATTTCGCACGCGGGAATCCGCCCGCAGCCGTCCTGCCGCAAGAGCAGACGCAGCGAGACAATGCCCCGTAGCACCAGCGAGAGCCGCAACCGGATGCGCTCCTGCTGCGCGGCTGGAAAGAAACCGATGATCCGCTCGACCGTGGTCATGATGTTCGTCGTGTGCAAACAGCTCAGGACCAGCTGACCGGCCTCCGCCGCCAACAGGCATGCCTCCATGCTCTCGCGATCGCGGATGTCGCTGACAAAGAGCGCATCCGGACTCTGGCGCAGCGCGCTGCGCAGCCCTTCGGCGAAGGAGCGGGTATCGGTGCCGATCTCTCGCTGCGTAATGATGGCCTGGTCTTCCTCAAACTGAAACTCGATCGGATCCTCCAGCGTGACAATATGTTTGGGGCCGGCGCGATTGAGCGACTCGACCATTGAAGCAATCGTGGTGGATTTTCCGGAATCGGTCGGCCCGGTAATGAGAATGAGTCCGTACTGTTCTCGCAACAATCGGGTCAGCGGCTCGGCCGGCAGATGAAGCTCGTCGAACTGTCGCACGACGCGCTGGATACGACGAATGACCAGCGCCATGGTGCCCCGCTGCCACAAGACATTCGCGCGGAAGCGACCGGCACCGGCTCGCTCAAAGGCGAAATCCAGCTCCCGCTCGGCATGGAGGAGTTGGCGCTGGGTCGCATCCATCAGCGCGGTCGCCACCTCTTCGACCTCTTCGCGCGTCAAGGGCAGCTCGCCTGCCGGATACAATTGCCCATGGATGCGCAGAAACGGCTTGTTCCCGACCTTCAGAAACAGGTCGGTCGCCTCCTGCTCCTCCATCGCTTTGAGCAGCCGTTCGATGTCCATCAAGTCAAGTCTACTCGACTTCGCGAGCGAGTTTCAACTCAGGCATGGGAAAATGCCCGACATTGCACGTCACCAGGACAAGTTCATGAATCACGGCGGTTGCCGCGATCAGCGCATCAGCGAGCTCAAGCCGTCGGCCTCGCGCCTGATACTCTCTCAGGTAGCTCCCGGCACGATCCGCCACAACGGTGTCGACAGGATAGGCAGTAAAGCTCAGAAACAGGTCTTCAATTTGCCGGTGTTCGCGCTCCCGCGCCCCGGCCCAAATCTCCGCCCTGGAAATCACACTGATGCCGAACGACCCCTCAAGCCGCTCCAGGCGTTCGATCGTCTCGGAACGCCCGCGCAAGAGCCAGATCAAGACGTCTGAATCGAGCAGATACTTCGTCACGGCCGGTCAAATCCCCCCAATCGCTTGGCAGTGGAACCGCGTAGACGTTTCAACATGCGGTTCACATCGGTCTGCGTGCGTAACCCGGATCGATCTTTCCAGAGGCCGGCCACTCGACGAATTGCGGCCTTCTGCGTCAAGGACTCAAGATACTGATTCGTCGCCTGAGCGATAACATGACTGCGTTTACCTGCAGGCACAAAGCGGCGCAGCTTCAGCACCGTCTCTTTCGGCAGCGTCACATTCACCTTTTCAACGCCGTTCATCATACCTCCAATCTATCTCTCCGAACTATCTCTCTTGAAAGTATAGCCTAGCTCGTTTTCTTTGTCAATGTCAGTGCCGTGTTCCTCACCAACGCTACGCTACCATGCCATCTCCGGAGCGTCAACGACGGCTAGCCCTTCGATCCCTCACCTCAATTGCGAGAACGATGATCATGCTAAGCCAGAGCAGCCAGTCGCCGAAACGCACATAGGGCGTGATGTGCTGTTGTGGCGCGATCTGGCGCATCAGTAGTATTGGCTCAGACGATCGGCTGCGGCCCAGCTCAGCCCCGTGCGGATCGATGATCGCCGTAATCCCGGTTTTCATCGCGCGCACCAGATACCGGCCTGTCTCGACCGCGCGCAACTGTGCCGCGTCGGCATGCACCGCAGCGACCGCCGGATCCTGAAACACGCCGTCGTTGCCGCCGCTGACTAAGACTGTGGCCCCGTCTCGGACGCTCTGCCGCGTGACCCACGGAAATAACACCTCTTGGCAGATAAAGCCTCCCAGGACAAGGCCATGCACTTGGAGCCCCACGGGCTTACCCGTGGGGCGGAACCGCTCCGAAGCCGCCCCCGCTTCACCTTCCTGTCCACTCAAGGACAAGGTTTTCGGCGAAGGAGGGCGAATCAGCTGGCTTCCCTGGCCCGGCTCATACTGAGACTGCCCGCGCAGCGCCCAGGAACCCCAACCCCACGGATGATACTCGGAAAACGGTACGAGCCGGCGCTTGTGATACCACCCCACAACCCCCTCGGCCGTCCAGGCCACCAAGGTATTATGATCCTGGCCGCGTTCCACTGCATCCACGCCGATGACGAGTACGGCTGGACTGCCGGCCAGCACCGAGCGCATCTGCGTTTCCCATTGTGTCTGCGGCACCTGAACATTCTTGGGCTTGATCGACGAATCGGTGCCGTCAAGGCTCACCGCACCCAGCGCGATGGACTCCGGCAGCACAATGAGCTTCGCCTCACGGCTGAGCGCCTCAGGAAGGGCTTGCAGATAAGTACGATCTAATCCGATCTCAAGAAAGTCCTCTGGAGCGTACACTGGCTTATGATGCTGCACCGCCGCGGCCACAATCTGCTCTGTGGGGGTCACTGGACTCCGGCGCAATGCCCAAGCCCCCCCGGCCCACGTTACACCGAACAGTAGCGCAGCCACGCCGGCCATCCGCCATCGCACCGGACCTATCCCTCGCAGCAATAGCGCGGCGATTGCTACATTCACGATGACGATCAACGCGCTCAGCCCCCACACCCCGCCAAGCGTTGCAAGCTGTCGAATCGCTGCTACATCCGCCGTGGCATTACCTAGAAACGCCCAGGTAAATCCAAACGTCGTCTGCGCCCTGGCCCATTCCGGCAGCAACAGCCACGCGCACGGCGCCAGGAGCAGCCATCGCCATAGGTTCGCCTTGCCATACCACTTCACGACCACGGCCCACAACCCCCAAGACAGCGCGCACCAGAGCGCAAAGGCCACCCAAATCCCCTGCATGAACCACCACTGCCGGCTCATGCGCGAAGTAAATTGCGCCGGGGTTTCCGACATCCACCCTGACCAGGTGTACACGCTCACGAGAGGATGAAGGGTCAGAAGGAAGAAGACCAACCCTGCGAGATAACCCAGCACAAACGTGATACGAACACGAGTGCAGTTCCAGATGGCGTACACCAACGGGACCAGTCCAAGCCACACGAGCCACTTGCAATCGAACGGAGGAAACGCACCGCCAAGGAGAGCGCCCGCCAGCAGCGCCAAGATAACCGATATGCGCATCATGAATGCGGAAATCGGTGGCTTAGGCTTTTGACTGATGCAGCGCTTCCTCGACCTGCTCGGCGAGGATCATCTTGACGAGCGACTGGTAGGGCACGTCGCGCTCGTTGGCCAATGTCTTCAATCCATGCAACAACGATTCGGGAAGACGGATCGAAATCGTCTTCACTGAGGGCTTGAGGTTTGGAAAGAGGACCCGCTTCGCCTGACTCCAGTCCAGATAGTCGGTCGAGTCGTGGGTGGCCCAGAATCGGCGCTCCTCCGCTTCTGACTTGAATTTAGGCAGTTGTTTCTTCGGTTTCATCGTAGGCCCTCCTTTCCTTTCGTGTCATATCCCGTGCCGAGATCACTCGAAGTAGGGTTCCACGCTTTGTGAAGGCGATAAACACTCGCCGTCCGGCGTTGGTCTGGCCAAGCACATGGTACCGATCTTCGTGCTCTGAGTGCGCTTCATCAGGACCCAATACCAGCGGGAGATTGAAAAAGACCTCCTCGCATTCATCGTCTGAGACGCGGTGCTTGGTGTTCTTGCCTCGATTACCCGCATCCCAATCAAACCCTGTCCACTGGCCTAGGCTGGTCACCCCATCCCCATTTGTATATTTTAAATATATACAATGTTACATCGAATGTCAAGAGGAAGTTGATAGCAGAGTATCGAGGCCGTCGCAATGTGTGGTATACTTAAACGTTGTAAAAGGAGGAGCCATGTCATATCGAGTCGCTTTGCGTGTCTTGCTGCTGGCCTGCTCAGCTATGTTGTGTATCACGGCAACCTCGCCCCGTCACGCGCAACCGCCGACCCTGAAAGGGCTCTTTAAAAGCTTTGGGCTTCCGGATGCCAACGACGTCTTCCTTCAGAATCAGTACGCCTATCTTGCCACGGAAAACAACCCCGGCTCAGGACCGGAATTCTATATCCTCGATATTTCCAACCCGGCTCAGCCGACCTTTGTCAGCGCGCTGAACATTGGCGCCGAAGTCAATAAAGTCTACGTTGAATATAACACCGCCTATCTGGCCACCGCAGATAACAGCAAAGAGCTGGTCATTTTGGATGTGACGAATAAATCCGCTCCGGTTCAGATTGGCAGCTACGACACTTCCAAAAGTCTGGATGCGCTCGCCGTCTATGCCGTCGGCGGCACCGCGTATCTGGGCACGGAAAATAATTTAGGTGGGGGTGAGTTCTATGTCTTGGATGTGACCACGCCTGGGGCCATCTCCCTGAAAGGCCCTCCTTATGAGGCGCAAAACAGTGTACTCGATATCGACGTCAATGGCACGACGGTCTATCTGGCGACCGCGAACGCGAATAAAGAGTTTATGGTCCTCGATGCCTCCAACCCTGCAGCAATCCCGCAGCCCGTATTTTACAACGTTCCCGTCGTGGCCCAGGCACGAGGCGTCAGGTACTTCGGCGGCAAGTTGTATGGGATTGCCTATGCCAACACCCTCCTAAACGATTTTTACGTGTTCGATGCCTCAGTGCCCGATTCACTCACGCTGCTTGGCGGATTAGACCTCGGCACGGAAGTCATGGGGCTGGCCGTCTATGATTCAAAAGCCTTTGTCTCGACCAAAGGCGCCTTCAAAGGGTTGAAAGTGCTTGATGTTGCCACAGCGTCAGCGCCGACCCTCTTCGCCTCATTTAATACCGCCTCGCCCACCAATGGGGTAGCTGCCAAAGACTCGCTGGCCTATGTCACGACGGCCGATAATAACAAGGAGCTCCAAATCATTCATCCTGGGTCGACGCTGGAGCCTGTCCTGACCGAGATTATCACGGATGGCAAAATCAGGATTTCTTGCTTAGGAGATTCCAATACCTCAGGTATTGGGGGCACCGGAACCCCCTGGCCGCAGGTCTTGCAAACTCTTATCCCGGCCAACATGGCGACGATCAACAAAGCCGTTCCGGCGACGACCGCCATTCCCTTTGAACCAAATCTCTTCGGCCCGGATGGTTTTGATCAACTGGCCGACACGCTAGCGAACGATGCGCCGGATGCTATTGTGGCGTCTTTTGGCAGCGGCGATATGGCCGTGGTCATCGCCTGGAACCAACAGCAAGGTATTCCGCTGAGCGTCGAACCGGCCGTCCAAGCCTTTCGAGATTTAAAAACGATAGCGAATACGGCCGGACTGCCCTTCTTTTTGACCACGACGGTACGCGTCTTTGACAATGATCCAAACGCGGCGCTGCGCAACGAGCTCATCTCCCAGCTCAATAACCGGCTGCGCCATGAGTTCTCTCCCACCATTCTGATCGATTTTAGCGGCCTGACAAGTTTCCCGGCAGATTTCATCTCTGATGGTCTGCATGTCAACGCGCAGGGGCATGTCAAGCGCGCCCAGGAAGCCCGTCGCGAACTTGCCAATTAACAACATGTCAAGGAGGGAGAGATCATGAAACGAACGATTCGAGGGCTGGCATTCCTTGTAGGATGGATCGCCGGCTCCCAACTTAGTGTTGCGGCTTCGACCCCGACCCTCCTGGGCAGCTTCAATACCAACAACGTTATGGATGCCAACACCGTCGCCGTTTCCGGCACCTATGCCTATGTGGGCACCGATGCGAACACCTCCGGCCCGGAGTTTTGTGTCGTCAACATCAGTAATCCGCAAAGTCCGGCGGTCGTTGGTCTCGGGAAGGAAATCGGAGGGAATGTGAACAAGATC
>CAYNXT010000089.1:1353-6857 GCA_964401235.1 uncultured Planctomycetales bacterium | reverse complement strand
CTATGTGAAGCGCTTTGCCGCGTCAGGGCAGGGGGCGAGCATTTTATTAAAGGAAGTCGAGGATCCCTGGCGATTTGGGGTCGCCCAATTGCAGGGCGATCGCATTGTTGGCATCGAAGAGAAACCCTCGCAGCCGAAGTCCAACTACGTCGTCACCGGAATCTATATGTACGATGCCAAGGTGTTTGAGATTATTCGCACCCTCAAGCCGTCGGGACGGGGCGAGTTGGAGATTACCGATGTCAACAACGCGTATATCCGGCGCGGCGAGATGTCCTATGACATTTTGGAGGGATGGTGGACCGATGCCGGGCTGCCTGAGACGCTCTATCGCGCCACGATGCTGGTCAGGCAGCGGGAGCTCGCCCGCGGCACAGTCAAGGTATTGGAACCTGCATCATGAAACTGTTAGTGACTGGTGGCGCCGGTTTTATTGGTTCCCATTTCATTCGCGCCTGGCACGCGCAGCACCCCCACGATCAGCTTATCAATCTCGATCTGCTGACCTATGCCGGCTCCCGCGAACGGCTCGCGGATCTGGAGGGTGCCCCCGTCTACACTTTTCTCCAGGGTGACATTTGCCGACCTGAAGACGTGCGGCGTGCGATGGAGGGCTGCGAGGTGGTGATCCATTTCGCGGCCGAGACGCATGTGGACCGCTCGATCACCGATGGCGCGCCGTTTCTGCGCACCAATGTCGAGGGGACGTACGTGCTCTTGCAGGCCGCCAAGGCTTCAGGCGTGAAGCGCTTCCTTCATCTGAGTACCGATGAGCTCTACGGGCCGGTGCTAGAGGGTGCCGTTGATGAGCGCGCGCCGCTCTCGCCCCGTAGTCCGTATGCGGCCAGCAAAGCCGCGGGTGATCTGCTGGCTCAAGCATTTCATGCGACGCACGGCCTGCCGGTGATCGTCATCCGTCCGACCAATATTTTTGGACTCGGTCAGTTTCCGGAGAAATTTATTCCGCTGTGCATCACCAACGGGCTTGAGGGGTTGCCGCTCCCAATCTATGGGGATGGTCAACAGCGACGAGCCTGGCTGCAGGTCACCGACTTGTGCGAGGCGCTGCAGGTGATCATCGAGCGCGGCAGGCCCGGCGAAATCTATAACGTCGCAGGAGGGAGGGAGCAGGCGAACCTTCAGACGGCGCGTCTCATCCTCTCTGCGCTCGGCCTGCCTGAATCGCATCTTGAGTTTGTGCAGGATCGCCCTGGCCATGACCGGCGCTATGCCATGACCGACGCGAAATTGCGCGCTCTTGGCTGGCAGCCGCGCGTGTCCTTTGAGGACGGTCTTGCCGCCACCATCACCTGGTACCGGACGCACACTGAGTGGTGGCGTCCGCTCACCATACGCCTCCGTGAAGATTCTTATCACTGGCTCAACCGGCCTGCTCGGCCAAGCGCTCCTGTGCCATCTCGCATCCCGGCATGAAGTGACGGGCGTATCTCGTCACGCCCCTCTTCAGCCAATGGGTGGGCGCCATGCCGCCTGCGATGTGCTCGATACCACCCGGCTGGCTCAAGTCGTCGAGCGCCTCCAGCCCCAGGTTGTGATTCACGCTCAAGCGCTCTCTGATGTGGACCGCTGCGAACTCGAGCCGACCCTCGCGCGAGAACAGAATGTGCGCGCGACCATCCATCTGATTGAGGCGATTCGCCCGTTGAATCCCCTGTTCATTCAGCTGAGCACGGATTATGTCTTCGACGGCACCAAAGGGGCTCCATACACCGAAGCCGATGCCCCCAATCCTTTAAGTGTGTATGGACGCTCTAAATGGGACGCAGAGCAGCTCGCGCTTTCCTACAGTCGGGGAATCGTTATCCGTCCCAGCACGCTCTTTGGTCCTGGCCGGATGAATTTTTGCCAGTATCTTGCCGAGCGGCTGGCCGCTCACCAACCTGTCGACGCCTTCCTCGATCAGACAACGTCGCCCACGTACACCGTGGACCTCGCGGAGGGCATCGGCGCATTGTGCCAAGCGCTTGAGCCTGTGTTAGCGCTTGGGACCCGCATCTATCATGTGGCCAATGTAGGAGGGGCCAGCCGGGTTGACGTGGCAGAACGCGTGGCGGATGTGCTTGGAGCGCCTCGCGAGCTGATCCAACGGATTCCAATGCGCGCGCAACACCGCCCGGCTCTGCGCCCAGCCTACTCAGCGCTCTCCTCGGCCCAGTTTACCTCGGTGGTCGGACAGCCGCTTCGATCATGGGAGAGCGCTCTGACGGCCTATTTACGCGAGCGGACATCCGTAACCTCATGAACAGTGCAGCGACACCGACCTATGACGTGCTAATTGTTGGTGGAGGCATTGTGGGGCTTGCCACCGCCAAGGCATTGCTTGAGCAATTGCCCGAGACCAAGCTACTACTGCTTGAGAAGGAAGCGCAACTTGCCCAACATCAAACCGGGCATAACAGCGGCGTGATTCACTCGGGCATTTACTATCGTCCTGGGAGCCTCAAGGCCACGCTCTGCGTGGAAGGAGCCAAGTTACTTGTGGAGTTTTGCCAAGCCCATCAGATTCCGTATGAACTCTGCGGCAAGTTGGTGGTCGCCACAACCGCCGCTGAGCTTCCGAGGCTCCAGATACTCTATGAGCGGGGACTGGCCAATGGCGTAGGCGATCTTGCCCTGGTTGGACCTGAACGCATTCAGGAGCTTGAGCCCCATGCGCGGGGCCTCCGAGCGCTCCACGTCGCCAGCGCCGGCATTGTGGACTATCCAGCGGTTGCTCGCGCATTGGCCCAGATCATCCAGCGCCACGGTGGCGCGATTCGCACCTCCACCCGAGTGCGCAGCTTGCTCCGGCGAGAGGGGCGATGGATTGCGGAAACTCCTTCAGGCGCATTGCAAGCGCACGTGTTGATCACGTGCGGAGGGCTCTACGCTGATCGGCTCGCCGCGCAAGCCGGTGGGCTCAGCGATCTACAGATTGTTCCGTTCCGTGGCGAGTATTATGAGCTGCGACCTGAGCGACGGAGTCTCGTGAAAAACATGATCTATCCTGTGCCTGATCCAACACTGCCGTTTCTTGGGGTCCATTTCACCCGGGCCATCGACGGCAGCGTCCACGCCGGCCCGAATGCGGTCTTGGCCCTGAAGCGGGAAGGGTATCGCAAGACCGACGTGGATCTTGCCGACACATTGCAGTTGATGGGCTATGCCGGATTCTGGCGCATGGCGCGCAGGTTCTGGTCGGTGGGCTTCAGCGAAACGTACCGCTCGTGGAGTAAGCGCGCGTTTGTGCGCTCGCTCCAACGCTTGGTGCCTGAGGTGCGCGCCAGTGACATCGTTCCAAGCGGGAGTGGCGTGCGCGCCCAGGCGGTTGATACCCAGGGCGCGCTGCTAGATGATTTCAATATTGTGCAAGCCGATCACGCCATTCATGTCCGTAACGTTCCTTCACCCGCAGCCACCTCTTCGATTCGGTTAGGCCAGTCGATTGCACAGATGGCAGTCCCGTTCTTGCCGAGTCGGGTTGGCTTGACCAAGACAGCAGAGTTCGGTACCGTGATGCCGGCTGCCCCATGAGAGTGCTCATCACCGGAGGGGCGGGGTTTACCCCGCCCCTCCGGACTGTTGATGCAGCGGTGTGCTACTATGTCTATGTGCTACGTAGTCGGCGCAGTGGAACCCTCTATTTTGGGTGCACATCTGATTTGTCGACGCGGATAGTAAAGCATAAGCGTGGCGATTCCCTCGCGACGAAAGGGAGAGGGCCGTGGGAACTTATCTATTATGAGGCCTACCGTTATCGTGAGGCTGCCTTTAGCCGAGAAAAGAGCTTGAAGCAATTCGGCGGTGCCTATCGACAGTTAAAACGTCGACTGCACCACGAACTCAATGGAGTCATGCGACAAGATCCAGTAGCGCGATGAGAGTGCTCGTCACCGGAGGGGCGGGGTTTATCGGTTCCCACCTGTGCGATCGCTTCATCACGGAGGGCCACTCCGTGTTGTGCGTGGATAACTTCATCACGGGAAGTGAAGCCAATATTGCGCACTTACGCTCAAAACAGACCTTTGAATTGCTCCGGCATGACATCACAAAACCGCTAGAGCCAAGCGGCTCGATCGACTACGTCCTCCATTTTGCTTCACCGGCCAGTCCGGTGGATTATCTCAAGTACCCCATTCAAACCCTCAAAGTCGGCTCGCTCGGGACGCTCAACGCCTTGGGGATCGCCAAGGCCAAGGGTGCGAAATTTCTCTTGGCCTCGACATCCGAAGTCTACGGCGACCCTCAAGTCCATCCGCAGCCTGAGACGTATTGGGGACATGTCAATCCGGTCGGCCCTCGCGGGGTGTATGACGAAGCCAAACGCTTCGCCGAAGCGCTCACCATGGCCTATCACCGCGAGCACGGCCTTGACACCCGCATCGTGCGTATTTTCAATTCCTACGGCCCTCGCATGCAACTCGATGATGGCCGAGCGGTGCCCACGTTCATCAAGCAGTGTTTGTCTAACGAGCCGCTCACGATCTATGGTGATGGCACCCAGACGAGAAGTTTCTGCTACATCGATGATTTAGTTGACGGGATCATCAGATTGATGGCAGTGGATTACCATGAACCCCTCAATCTCGGCAATCCCGATGAGCGTACCATTCTCGATATTGCTAAAAAAATCCTGGCAGCATTTCCACAGAGCGCCTCTCGCCCCGAGTTTCGTCCGCTGCCCACAGATGACCCCAAGCAGCGCCGGCCCGACCTTACCCGCGCTCGCCAACAGTTCGATTGGCAGCCGCGCATCGGGCTTGAAGAGGGGCTGAAGCACACCATCGCGTGGTTTCAGCAGGCGCGGTAAGTCGATCACCACGTTCTACTTTTTTATTGACAAGGAAGGCTGTGAGGCCGATGATATTGCATAAAGTTGTTCATATCTTGAACAACAAATTATAAACAATCATTTCCTCCCTGTTCAGAGCGTGAACATCTCCTACTTTATGAACGCTACATTCAGATCATGAGCGGCATGGAACCGAGCACGTATCGGGACATGCACTTGCTCAATGAGCTTACCCAAACCCCAGACCTTACCCAACGAGAGCTCTCCAAACGCATCGGCGTAGCCTTAGGGTTAACCAATCTTCTGCTGCGTCGCTTGGTGAAGAAGGGCTACCTGAAAATTAGCGGGACGAAGCGCAGCCGAATTCGATACCTCATTACTCCCCAAGGGATTCTCGAAAAATCCCGTCTGACCTACGAGTTCATCCACTACTCTCTGCAGCTATACGGCCGCGTGCGTTCTTTTCTTCGCGATCAGTTGATGCTGGTCGCCAAGGCTGGACATCGGCGGATTCTGCTCTGCGGGACCAGCGAGCTCGCGGAGTTGGCTTTCTTGACGATTCACGAAATGGGCCTGGAGCTGGTCGGAGTGGTCGATGAAACGCCAACCCTGACACAGTTTCTCGGGCATTCGGTTCGCCGAATTACCGACGTCAAGCCAGCCGACTACGATTGGATGATAGCGACATCACTGCGATGGGGTGATGGGGACT
>CAYNXT010000089.1:0-1343 GCA_964401235.1 uncultured Planctomycetales bacterium | reverse complement strand
CGCGCTCGGGGTACGGGTCGATCGCCTGATCGTCCTTCCGGAGTCCGGTTTTCCGAATCCGACCGTCCAGGACGCTGCGCTGGACCGGATGTTGGCTAACCAGAAACCGGTTCCTCCGCTGCCGGCCACCGCCCCGACCACCTCACTGGAACCAGTCAAGCTCTAGCATGCGTTCTCTGAGACTAGAGACAACCGATGTCATCGTGTTGTGTGGTGGTCGGGGCACGCGATTAGGATCTCTCACGACGAGCACGCCAAAGCCACTGTTGTCGGTGAGAGGAGAACCGTTTATCTTGCAACGACTCCGGGCGCTTCGCGCGGAAGGGTTTCAGCGGATGCTTCTGGCGGTTCATTATCTGGCACCACAGTTCCATGCGTTCGCCCGCACGCATGCGGGAGAATTTCCCGATCTGACAGTCGTGGAGGAGCCGATCCCGTTAGGGACAGGCGGAGCGTTACGACATGCCGTGCGGCAGGTCCGATCGTCGGTGTGTGTGGCCTTAAACGGAGATTCCTGTGGCGTGAAGACGCTCACGCCGGTGCTTGAGGCGCATGCGAGACGGGAGGCTCGCTTCACGATGGTCGTGGTACGCGCTGAGCAGGTGAAGGGCAACGCTCACCACAAGGGCATGGTCACGCTTGGTCCTGACGAGGAGATTCGAGGATTTGCCACAGGTGATGCGAGTGGCCCGCAGTGGGTGAATGCCGGGATCTATGCACTCGACTGCGAGTTGGTGCAGGGATGGCCAGAGGGATCCTATGATCTGGAGCAGCAGTTTCTGTCCCTGGTGCCACGAGGCAGCGGCTGGGCCTTTGCCTCGGAAGAATCGCTCTTGGACATCGGGACGCCGGACTGTTACGAGCTGGCCAACCAGCGCAGCGTGGGATGATCCCACGCCCTGGCTGTCCCACCAACGGTGGGTGCCAAACACACGGAAGAGCCACGTGAGCAGCACATGTTGAAGGACAGCGAAAAGTTTGGCGGGTTCGCCATCGGCGAACCCCAGCCAGGGCGTGAGATGAACACGCCCGCGACGACTCCAACCACCGAGACATCCTATCGGATCACCTTCGGCCATATTGAAATCGGCGCCTCGGCACGCCGATGGCTCAACGAAGCGCTTGATCGCCATTGGGTTTCTGAAGGTCCGAATGTGCAACGCTTCGAACAACAATTTTCCCGAAAGTTTGGCTATCGCCATGCGATCGCTACCAGTTCAGGGACGGATGCCGGCATTGTGGCGATGAGCGCACTGCTGGAGCAGGGGGCCAAGCGAGGAAATGAAGTCATCACGCCAGCGCTAGGGTTTGTGGCGACCGCCAACTGTATTCTAGCTGCCGGA
>CAYNXT010000088.1:0-6905 GCA_964401235.1 uncultured Planctomycetales bacterium | reverse complement strand
AAGGAGCGCTTTTCCTGAGCGTCCTCTTGCTCTTCAAACGTCTTTGGTTCTTCCTCTTGCTCAAGCCGCTCCATGGCCGCAACGCCCACCCGCCCAAAGGTCTCCTCAGGCCCAACGCTTGGTAACGAAGGCTCAGAGCTTAAGGCAGGCGCCTCTTGAAGGACAGGGTTCTCTTCGAGTTGATGCTCAACGAATGCCTTGAGCTCAAGGAGGGGCAGTTGGAGGATGTGCAGCGACAGCCGCACCTGCGGCGTCAACGCCAGCCGCTGTTCCTGCCTCTGAGTTTGTTCAACACGCGGTTCCATGCAGACACACAGTCAGTATTTCTTCAAAAAGTATACCATAGGTGCGTGCTCCCCACATGGCGAATCGGGATTCCGGTGATATTCCCGAATTCTTCGAATAAGACGTTATGGTATAATTAATCAGGGTCCGCGGCCACGGAAAGACTATCGAGGAGGCTCTCTCGACGGTTAAAGGCACCGAGAAGCGTCCTCTTTTAATGAAGGTTTCAGACCACCTCGGTTTTGTGCTTATGTAAGTGACTCTGCCTTTCCACACCGAACAGCAGTTTCTCGCCCACGCCGATGGAGTAGAACTTGTTCCAGTCCGAATGACATGAATCGGATAGAACTCACCTCTACCATCACGGATTCACCCTTCGGCTATGTGCTCATCGCGGCAACGACCAAGGGAATCTGCACCGTTCGATTCGGAAACCATCCAGGGCGGTTAGCGCGCGAACTCAAACAGGAATGTAAAGCCGCGGAAGTGATCCAGCGCGATGACCAGAGACGGCCATGGAGACAAGCCTTGATCGATTATTTGGCCGGGCATACACCGTGGCCGCTCCTTCCGTACGATGTCCGGGCCACGGCGTTTCAACGACGCGTCTGGGATTGGTTGCGCACCATCCCCTCGGGGACGACCTATCATTATGCCCAGGCGGCCAGAGCTATTGGTCGACCCACTGCCGTTCGAGCTGTTGCGCGTGCCTGTGCGGCCAATCCGGTTGCGTTGGTCATTCCCTGCCATCGCCTTGTGCCCAAATCAGGAGGAGTGGGCGGGTATCGATGGCATCCCGATCGAAAACAGCAATTATTAACATTAGAGAACAGAAGAGGTGAGCTGAGATGATTCCCAGCACCCGCAAACGGATTTTGGTGATCGACGATGCGAAAGATGTGTTGGAGGTGATTTCTCGTCGCCTTGAGAGCTGGGGGTATGAGCCCTTGACGGCTGAGAGTGGAGAGGAAGGGCTTCGCATGGCCGAGGAACCTGTGCCTGACCTTATCCTCTTAGACATCATGATGCCAAAGATGAAAGGCCGCGATGTCTGCGCTCGGCTGAAGGCCGATCCGAAGACAGCACGCATCCCGGTGATCTTTCTGACGGCGTTGGGATTGGCCGATCATGTCAAAGCCGGCATGGATCTTGGAGCGGAGGACTACATCGTCAAGCCGTTTGAGCCGACCGAGCTGAAAGAGCGCATTGCTGTTTGCTTGGCTCGACATGACGCAGCTCGCGCTCAACAGGGGGATCTATGAGCGAGGCACCGCGAACGATCTTGCTGGTCGATGACGAGCCAAACGTCTTAAAAATGGTCAGCCGGCGGCTCACCAGTGAAGGCTACCAAGTCGTGACCGCGCTCAGCGGTGAAGAGGGGCTCCAGCTGGCCCAAACACAGCAGCCGGATCTCATTCTCCTGGACATCATGCTGCCGAAGATGAAAGGGCGGGATGTGTGCGCACGGCTAAAAGCCGATCCTGCAACACAAGAGATTCCGGTTATTTTTCTCACCGCGCTCGGCCTTGCCGATCATGTCAAAGCCGGCATGGATCTTGGGGCGGAGGACTATATCGTCAAACCGTTTGAGCCTGCCACGCTCCTTGAGCGCGTGAAAGTGTGCTTAGCCCGCCACAATCGGCAATGAGCTTCTCACTCAGGGTCTAAGTTCAACTGCAATTTCTTTGATCTCACCGGCTCGCACCATCGTAGCATATGGATGTGGCACGGTACCTCCCGGAAAGTCTACGTATGCCCCAATTCGCGGTTGGAGCCGAATGCGACGTGGCACCGCGCGCGAAGGGCCGTACGTGGAACGGCGATGCGGATTGGCGAATTTTCTATCAGATGTGAAGAGATGCTGGGAGAGAACTGGTGCTAGTTGCAGTTCGAGTTCTCCGTGCGAATTCACGACAAACGGCTTCCGACCCACCGTCATCCATAGCCACATCTGCAAGAATTCAGCCGTCGCTCCGCTCAGTCTGGCGACGAACCCCGTCCCGTGCAGTCTTGAATCAGCGTAGACGCTGCTCACGAGAAATGAACTGTTCTCCAGGATACTACGTCCATATCGTCGTGGTGGCTGAAAAGGGATCAAGACGTTGAAGAACTCCTCATAAAACTCGTGATACAGGCCATTACGAAACAGTTCCAAGATGCACTTATACTCGGCGGTAAAACGGCGCGCCGCGCTCCAGATTCTTGACCGTCACCCACGCTTCAACGGTACGGCTCATCGTCTTCAAAAATCGGTCAGACATGCCGTGTGGAATGATGATCGGCAAGCCATCGACAAGCTCCAGCCGAAGCGCTCGCCGGTTGTGATTGGTCAACGAGACGACGCGCGCCAATCCAGCGAATGGCTGATGGGGGATGGTGAAATACTGGGTTCGTATATCGAGGCGGAGCGCGATATTACGCTCTTCCAGGATAAGCTCATGCATCCGAATACGGATGCGCTGCGTGACAGCACGATCCGCTTCTTCTCCTGAGGGTGGTCGGAACGGCTCATAAAAGAGAGGGCGTCGGTTATACATCACCTTGAGAAACGTCCGGAAGCCGTGGAGTGAAACGCTTCGATACGCCTTGTGGGCGGGCAAAAACTCCATGATGGGATGGTCTTTATCTTGGATGCCGAAACCGGCGATCGCTTGACCCCGATTAACATAGAAGGCCCACATAGGGATTCCCCACATCCCGGCGATGCCAGGCAAAAAACTGGCAAAGGGCCGCGCCCGATTGTAGTCTTCAATAATAAATTCGTCGTCCTTCAACCGATAGGTCGCCATATCCCGTGGACTAGTCATGAGCCGCTATTGTGCCAAAATTCGTCGAGGTGCTATGCTATAATGATGATTGATGCCTCCTCCTGAATCCTCCGAGTTGACGTTTGATTCACTCCAACTCCATCATGATCTGCTCAAAGGAATTCATGATCTGGGGTTTTTGCGTCCTACGCCGATTCAGGCTCAAGCCATTCCAGCCATATTGGCCGGGCGCGATGTGATCGGCTGCGCGCAGACCGGCACCGGCAAGACCGCTGCCTTTGTCCTGCCGATTCTGCACCGGCTGCTCAAACGGCCGGGGCGGGTCCACATTCGGGCGTTGATCATCGCCCCGACCAGAGAGCTCGCATTGCAGTCCATGGAGCACCTCAAGTCGCTCTCTCGGTATGTGCCGCTTAAGGGAGCGGCGATCTTCGGCGGAGTCCCGATGGAGCCGCAAATTTCCGCCCTCTCCAGAGGGGTGGACATCATCTCGGCGACCCCAGGCCGGCTGCTGGACCATATCTATTCCGGCCGGATTAATTTTGTCGATCTGGAGGTGTTGGTCCTCGATGAGGCCGATCGGATGCTCGACATGGGATTTTTGCCGGATATCACCAAGATCATCTCGCTGCTGCCGCCCAAGCGCCAGAACCTGCTCTTTTCAGCGACGATGCCGCCGGAAATCCTCAAACTCTCTCACGAGATCCTCACCAATCCTGTGATGATTCAAATCGGCCCGCGCTCCACCCCACCGGTGGGCATCCGGCAGGCGATCTACCCGGTGCCGCGGCATCTGAAAGTCGATCTGCTCGCGGAGCTCTTGCGTCTGGAGGGCACGACCTCCGCCCTGGTCTTCACGCGCACCAAGCACTATGCCGATCGGCTCAACGACCTCCTGCAGCGGCGGGGCTTTAAAGTTTCGGTGTTGCACGGTGATCGCAGCCAGAGCCAGCGGCTGCGCGCCTTGGATCAGTTTCGGCGCGGGAGGAGCCAAGTGCTGGTCGCCACCGATATCGCCGCGCGGGGCATTGATATCGATGACATCACCCACGTGGTCAACTACGATGTGCCCCACTCGCCGGAGGATTATGTGCATCGCATCGGGCGCACCGCCCGCGCCGAGGCCACCGGCGACGCGTTTACGCTGGTCGACCGAGACGAAGAGCCGCTGGTCACCGACATTGAACGGGCCTTGAAGATCACGCTGCCCCGCGTCACATTACCGAACTTCGATTATAAGAAGGCCTCGCTTCACAAACCCCAAGAGCGGCACGCGCACGCCAGGCGCCCTGGAACGGATCATGGACGCCACGGCCCACCTCGTCGACACCCTCGTTCACACCACAGATGACACAGAACTTCCACGGAAACACAGAGATGGTTCTGAACACGGTTGTTCTCTGTGGCTCTGTGGAGTTCTGTGGCTCTGTGGTGTTAGGATAGGCTATAACGATGCAGATCGGGCTCATCGGCTTGCCCCAAGTGGGGAAGAAGACCCTCCTGCGACTGCTCACCAACGTGCGCCCCGAGGCGCTGAGTGCGGCCAACGGGGCGGTGCCAGGCATCTGTCCTGTGCGTGATTCTAGACTGGATCGATTGACGGCGATGTACCGTCCCAAAAAGACGACCCCGGCGACCATTCAGTATCTCTTGCTGCCGGATGTGACCAAGGACTCAGCCAAGAACCAGGAGCTTTTTAAGGCGCTGGCACTCGTTGATGTGGTAGCGTGTGTCATCCGGGCCTTTGAGGATGAGACGATCTTTCACCTGGAAGGATCCGTGGATCCTGCGCGGGACATCGAGTGGATTTGCGCGGAGCTGCTGCTGAATGATCTGCTGTTCATCGAGAAGCGCCTGGAGCGCCTGGCCAAGGAGCAGGCCAAGCGCAGCGGCACGGATCGCACCAAAGAGCGCGAGCTCTTAGAACGGCTTCAGGCTCACCTGAATGAAAATCTACCCTTACGCATCCTCGCGCTGGAGCCTGAGGAGGCCAAGCTGTTGAGCGGAGCCCCCTTGCTGACGCGCAAACCGCTCCTGCTTATTCTCAACGTCCATGAGGATCACGTGCGAGAGCACGCGCTCACCGAGACGGTGCGTCAACGGTGGTCGGCGTGGCACGCGCATGTCGTCCAAGTCTCGGCGAAGATCGAGGAGGAGCTCTCGCAGCTGGACGATCCCAAGGAGCGCGAGGCGTTCCTGAACGAGTTAGGGATTACCGAATCTGCGCTGGATGGGCTCACACGGGTCAGCTACGAGGCGCTGGGGCTGATTTCGTATTTCACCGTCGGGGCGGATGAGGTGCGCGCTTGGACCGTCCGCCGGGGTGCGACCGCGCCTGAGGCGGGTGGGGCGATCCATTCCGACATCGAACGGGGGTTTATCAGAGCCGAGCTGATGAAGTATAATGACCTGATTCAGCTGGGCAGCGAGCAGGCGATCGCCGGCGCAGGCAAGGCCTACCTGAAAGGGAAAGAGTATGTGGTGGATGACGGAGACATTCTCAACTTCCGGTTCAATGTGTAGGGAGGGGCCATGCATGCGGTGATCACGCCGCTGATCGACTCGTTGCGCAAGACCGTTCCCATGGTGGTGCGCTCGGCTCAGGATTCCGGGGAGTATTTGGAAGGTATTTTATCGCAGCAGGACCTGGCTCGCTGCTGTGAGCTGCTCGGTCAAGCACTCGGGCAGCCGATCAAAGAGTTCGGCAAGCCCGCCAAGCTCTCAGGCCCATTGCAGAAAGCGGTGGGGCGTGTCGGGGGCGTTCGGGATGATCAATGCTTGTACGTGAAGGACACGCCTGAGGGGCCGCTTCCGTATGCGACGCTTTGGCCCTGGGCGGGTGATCCAACACGTATCACCGTTAAGGTGGGGTGTTTGCCGCGTTGATGGGGCAAGAGCATAGTTTTGACATCGTCTCCAAGGTGAATTTGCAAGAAGTCCGCAATGCCATCCAAATGGCGCAGAAGGAGATCACCACCCGGTTTGATTTTCGTAGCAGCAGCGCTAGCGTGGAGTTTCAAGAGTCGGAAGGTGTGTTGAAAGTCGCTGGGGACCATGAAGCGCAACTTCGTAGCGTCATCGAAGTCGTCGAGACTAAGCTCTCCAAGCGTGGAGTTTCCCTCAAAGCGTTTGCATGGCAGGCCGCTGAGCCACTTCCGAGCGGGGGGATGAAGCGCCAAGCAACCCTACAGCAGGGCTTGGCCTCGGAGAAGGCCAAGGCGGTCGTCGCGCACATTAAAGGATCAGGGCTGAAGGTGCAGCCCCGGATTGACGGCGATGCGGTGCGCGTCGCGGGCAAGCAGCTCGACGATTTGCAGCAGATCATTCAGTCGATCAAGGCGAAAGATTTCAGCGTCCCGCTTCAAGTGGAGAACTACCGATAGCTGCAGGCTGCAAGCTACAGGCTACAAGCTGCAGGCTTCAGGATTCTTAAGATGCAGAGCTACAGAGAACTTGAGGTATACCAACTCGCTCATCAATTGGCCCTCGAGGTCCATCGGATGACCTTGGAGGAACTGCCACCCTTCGAACGATATGAACAGGGGAGCCAAATTAGGCGTTCAGCAAAAGCGATTCCTTCCGCGATCGTAGAAGGTTTCGGTCGGAAGTTATATCAACAGGAATTTGTCAGATACCTGACCTATGCGATTGCCTCATGCGACGAAACAAAGGGACGAAACAAAGGGACACCTTGCATTATTGTTTGACACTGGCTCACTTAACGATCGAGAGACGGTCCAGAATAACTTGAGGCTTGTGGCATGAAGCGTGTAGCTTGGAGCTGGGTTTCACACGGGGGTGAAGAATGACCGGAGGAGCAGGATGTGGCGTGTGTAAGGTTGTAGGAGTGCT
>CAYNXT010000087.1:0-6940 GCA_964401235.1 uncultured Planctomycetales bacterium | reverse complement strand
GTGGGATGATCCCGCGCCGTTGGGCGAAGCCCAGCAGGTGGGGGGATGATCCCCCCACCGGCCTTCGGCCCGCAGGGCCGACAACGCGTAGGACACCCGAGTAGCTCGCCTACGGCGAGCAGGCAGGTGGGGGGATGATCGAAATCCAAGATCTCTCCAAGTCCTTCGACGAGCACAAGGTGCTGGATCACGTGAATCTCACCGTCAAGGCCGGCGAGACGATGGTCATCATGGGACGCTCAGGCTGTGGGAAGTCGGTGCTCCTCAAACACATCATCGGGCTCCTCAAGCCGGATGAGGGCCGGGTGCTGATTGAGGGCACGGATGTCACGCAAGCCTCGGGCCACGACTTGGACGCCTTGCGCTTGAAGTTCGGCATGCTCTTTCAGAGCGCGGCGTTGTTTGACTCGATGACGGTCTACGAGAATGTCGCGTTTCCGCTGCAGGAACACACACCGATGTCGAAAGAGGAGATCACCCAGCGTGTGCAGGGGTGTTTGCAGCTCGTCGGACTGGAGAAAGCGGATGAGCTCTATCCCGCTGAGCTCTCCGGCGGTATGCGCAAGCGGGTCGGGTTGGCGCGAGCGCTAGCCATCAACCCTCAAATAGTGCTCTACGATGAGCCAACGACCGGCATTGATCCCATCATGGGAGATATTATCAACGACCTCATCATCGCGCTGCGAGACCGGCTTAAGGTGACGTCGGTCGTGGTCACGCATGACATGCGCAGCGCCTACAAAGTGGCAGACCGCATGGCGATGCTTTACAATGGGGGCATCATCGCGATCGGTACGCCGGAGGAGATCCGAGACTCATCGAATCCGGTCGTGCAGCAGTTTATTCAGGGCAAAGCCGAAGGGCCGATTCGGGAGGGCTTACCGGACCGTCGAGTTTTGTCTGGATGGTCTTCTCGCGCGGAACGGACATGATGCAACGCTGGACACTCGAAGTGAAGGTTGGGGCGTGGATTGTCTTGGGCATCACGCTGCTGGTCTTCTTTATTTTCGCAATCGGCGATCTCTCGACGGCGTTCCAGCCAGGCTACCGGCTCAATGTGATCTTCGATTCTGCCAACGGGATTACGGATGGTTCGCCGGTCCAGTATGCCGGGGTCGAGGTGGGGAAGGTTCAGGCAGTCCAGATCATCAAACTCCCAGAGCACGATCGGCCGCAAGTGCAGCTGGCAGTGCGCCTCCCTTCCTCTGTGCAGGTCCGGACCGATGACACAGCCTCCATCAGTACCTTCGGGCTCTTAGGAGAGAAATATTTGGCCATTACTCCGGGTCCGGGGCAGGGTGCGGCGCTAGCGCCCAATGGTCAGTTGTCCGGCGAGCCGCCGGTCTCTACCGAGCATATCATGGAGCAGTCGAACGAAGTGCTCAACGAGTTCAAGCAGACGCTGCAGGGCCTCAATAACCTTGTCGGCGATCCTGAAGCGCGCATCTATCTAAAAGAGGCCCTGCTGGAGGCCCGGGATGCCACCCGCCAGTGGAAACTACTCGGCGAACGGCTCAACCTCGCCATCTCCTACGCAGAGTCTGGCCAGGGCAATCTTGGCAAGCTCCTCTATGACGACGAGCTCTATCGGCAGGTGGCTGCGTTCGTCGACGATCTGCGAGCCCACCCATGGAAACTTCTCGTCCGCCGAAAGAACCAGAAGTCCGATGCCAGAAATCAGAAATCAGATTAAAGATGACCGTGCACGCGATCCTGAGTCTGACTTCTGACCTCTGACTTCTGAACCTTGTACGTTTCACCTAGCGCCATGCCTAAAATCAAAACACTCTACATCTGCCAGCAGTGCGGCCATCAATCCATTAAATGGGCAGGCCGCTGTGCCGCCTGTGATGCGTGGAACACGATGGTCGAAGAATTGGTCGAGCCTTCCTCAGCCACGAGCGCGCAGCCTCTCGACGTGGTTTCCCCGACGCCGCTCGCGGATGTCTCACTCGAAGACGCTGTGCGGCTGCCCACAGGCCTGGCAGAGTTTGATCGCGTGCTAGGCGGGGGGATTGTGCTCGGCTCGGTCACGCTCGTCGGGGGAGAGCCAGGCATCGGCAAATCGACGCTTCTCTTAAGCATGGCAGGATCACTGGCGAGCGCGGGTCAGGCGGTGCTGTATGTTAGCGGAGAAGAGTCGCTGCGCCAAACCAAGCTGCGGGCGACGCGTCTTGGCCTAAGCTCCTCTTCGATTGATCTGCTGGCCCACACGCAGTTGGAGGTCATCCTGGAGGCGATCAAACACCTGAAGCCTCAGGTGGTGATCGTCGACTCGGTCCAAGTCATCGAAACATCGTTGCTGAATTCGGCTCCGGGATCGATCGGCCAGGTTCGAGCTTGCGCGCATGAATTGGTGCGGCTGGTGAAAGAAAGCCACAGCGCGCTGTTTCTCGTCGGCCATGTCACCAAGGAGGGGTTTTTGGCCGGGCCGAAGGTGCTCGAGCATCTGGTGGATACCGTGTTGTATTTTGAAGGCGAGTCCACGAGTGGGTTTCGCCTGCTGCGCTCCACGAAGAATCGATTTGGTGCAACGCATGAGCTGGGCGTATTTCACATGACGTCTGAAGGACTGGTGGAAATTGCCAATCCTTCGGAGTTGTTTCTCAGCACACGCACCGAGGCGGTGCCGGGCTGCATGGTGACCGTCAGCGTCGAAGGGAGCCGGCCGCTGCTAGCCGAAGTTCAGGCGCTCACCAGCCCCTGCGGAATGGGATTGCCGCGCCGCCGGACGACCGGCGTGGATTTCAATCGACTCTCCATGCTGCTGGCGGTGTTGGAGCGTCGGGTCGGGCTGCATCTCTTAGCGCAGCAAGATGTGTTTGTCTCATCGCTTGGCGGGGTGCGGCTGATTGAGCCGGCGGCGGATTTGGCCATTGCGGTGGCCATTGCCTCCAGCGTCAAAGAGCGCCCCGCTGTGCGCACCGATGTGGCGATCGGCGAAGTTGGGCTCACCGGGGAGATTCGCCCGGTGAGCAATATTTCCCAACGGTTGCACGAAGCCAAGCGGGTAGGGTTTGGGCGCGCATTCATTGCGGCCGGCCGCCAAGCTCCGCCATCTGTCGAGGGCATTGAGATCGTGGCGGTTCATCATTTGCGAGACGCCGTCAAACAAGCGTTGGAGTAGACGAGATGGATCTGCGGTTTGTACGGATTGGCTTCATCATTATCAGCGCATTGTTGGGTTCGCAATTGATCGGGCAAAACGCCGCGTGGCCGGCATGGGTCCGGTGGACGTTGGGGGCCTTCGCCGGAGTGATCTTGGTGACATTCGAGGCGGCGATTCATCGGATCGGCCGCGTGTCGGTGCGGGGATTCTCCGCCGCAGTATTCGGACTTTTGTTCGGCCTCATCATGGCCAAGCTGGTGTCGGATGTGGTGAAGACCCTCCCGCTTGATGGCGGCACGATGGCCATCATCCAGGTGTCGCTGACCTGGGCTTTTTGCTATCTCGGCATGGCCATGGCGCTGCGCGGGCGCGATGAGTTTAATGTGATTATTCCGTATGTGCGTTTATCGCGGCATGACCGGGGCGAGGAGTCGTACCTTGTAGATACCAGCGCGATTATTGATGGCCGGCTGCTCGATTTGTGCAAGACCCGGTTCATTGAAGGCCGGCTGGTCGTTCCCCGCTTTGTGCTACGAGAGCTCCAAACCGTGGCCGATAGCACCGACTCGATTAAACGGAGCCGCGGACGGCGTGGGTTGGAGGTGCTCAGTCATCTGCGAGAGCTCTCCAATGTCGATGTGCGGATTCATGAGGAAGAGCTGCCGGCGATTGTTGAGATCGATGCCAAACTCGTCAAATTGGCTCAGGTCCTGAATAGTCGAGTCATCACCAATGATTTCAACCTCAACAAGGTGGCTGAGTTTCAGCATGTCGGGGTGCTGAACGTGAATGAGCTCGCCCAGGCGCTTCGGCCGGCCGTCTTGCCAGGCGAAATGCTTGAGGTGCGTCCGATGAAAGAGGGCAAAGAGCACCACCAAGCGGTAGCCTATCTGGATGACGGCACTATGGTCGTGGTAGAGAATGGGCGCGCGCTCATCGGCCAAACCATTCGCGGGCAGGTGACCAGTGTCCTGCAGACGGCGGCCGGGCGTATGGTCTTTGTCCGTCCTGAAGGCGCACCCATAAAGCGTTAGGGGAGGAGTGATGGCAGCAGATGTAGCGGCTATTGTGCCGGCGGCAGGAGCGTCAACTCGATTCGGTGGCCGATCCGGCAAACTCTTCGCCAGACTCTGCGGGCAGCCGCTCCTGATCCACCCGCCGCAGGTCTTGCAGCAGAGCCCATCCATTCGATGGATGCAGGTTGTCGGCCGAGAAGGCGAGATTCAGATCATTCAGCAGCTATTGCGGCGGCAGCGTATCACGAAAGCGCTAGTTCCATGTCTTGGTGGCACGACACGCGCCGAATCAGTAGCACGTGGTTTTGCTGCGCTGCCGGCGAAGGCCCACTGGGTCCTGGTGCAGGACGCGGCACGGCCGTGCACAAGCCGCCGCCTGATTGAAGCGGCGATCCGTTCGGCCAAGCGGCATGGGGCGGTGGCATGCGGCCTGCCGGCATCGCTCACGATCAAGGCGGTTGATAGAGGAGGGGCGGTGCGATTGACGCTGGATCGCGAGCAACTCTGGCTCATGCAGACGCCGCAGGTGTTCCGACGAGACTGGTTTCAAGAGGCGCTGAGCCGCGTCAACGGCCACCTCGCGCAGTTTCCCGATGACGTCTCAATCTTAGAGTCGGCCGGATTTTCCGTGCGGGTGATCCCCGGCGATCCCTTGAATTTGAAAGTCACAACAAAAGGCGATCTGTTATTGGCAGACACCATTCTTCGCTACCGACTGAAAAGGCGCTCAGTGGCTCATTAGCTCGCTGGCTCATTAGTTCATTGGCGCAATAGTAAACAATCCAACTAGTGAGCTATTGAGCTAATGAGCAAATGAACCAATGAGCTACTGAGCGAGTGAGCTAATGAACGCAGTTATGATGCGAGTTGGCATAGGATATGACGTGCATCGATTTCATGGCCCGCCTGCGCGCGGCGCGCGGGCCGGGAAGCGTCCGCTGAAGCTTGGCGGGGTGACCATTCCGTCTGCCAGAGGGTTGGCAGGGCATTCGGATGCCGACGTCCTGCTCCATGCCGTTGCGGATGCGTTGTTTGGGGCGATCGGCGCGCCGGATATTGGCGAGCAATTTCCCTCGCGCGATCCGCGCTATCGGCAGGCGGACAGCCGTGCGTTTATTCAAGCAGCCTCAGCCCAGGCGCGTCGGGCCGGCTGGCAAGTTGGCAATGTGGACGCGACGGTGATCACGGATGCGCCGAAGCTCATTGGATATAAGCGACAAATCAGCCGTGCGATCAGTCAACTGCTCCAGATTCAGGCGGGGCAAGTCTCTGTGAAGGCAAAGACCACTGAAGCCTTCTGCCCGGGTAAGAGCGGTATTGCCGCGCACGCGGTGGTGCTCTTGCAGCCCCGTGGGGCTCCACGTTCGCGAAAAAGGCCCTAACGCATGGAAACGTTGTTCGTGACAATTGGCGTGCTTGCGGTGATCGGGTTGATGATCCGCGGAGCGTTTGCCGAAGAGATCAAGGCTTGCTTCCAGCGTGATCCAGCCGCGCGCAATCTCATCGAAGTGCTAGTGAACTATTCTGGGTTGCATGTGATGATCTTCTACCGGGTTGCGCATGGGCTAGAGACGTGGCGTGTGCCGCTCATCCCCCGGTTCCTGATGACTGTGGCGCGTTGGCTGACTGGTATTGAGATTCATCCGGCGGCTCGGATCGGCCGAGGGTTGTTTATCGATCACGGCATGGGGGTGGTCATCGGCGAAACCACGGTGATCGGCGACCATGTCACGCTGTTCCAGGGTGTCACCCTAGGGGGCACGGGCAAAGAGAAGGGCAAGCGCCACCCAACACTCGGCAACAACGTGGTCATTGGGGCAGGGGCGAAAGTGTTGGGAAATATTACCGTGGGAGCCGACTCTATGGTGGGCGCGAATGCTGTAGTGATCCGCGATGTGCCGGAACACTCGACAGTCGTCGGAGTCCCTGGCCGCATTACGCGGACAAAGGATCGCTACTTTCCTGGGATTAAACTCGATCATACGCATTTGCCCGATCCTCTGACGGAACGTCTGGAAAAGCTGCAGCACGAGATTGACGCGCTGGAACAGCACCTGAAAGAGCATCGCAAGTCGTGATCCCACCCCCTGGCTCCAGCCCGAAGGGCCCCTGCCGCTGCAAGGGGCATACGATTGACAGCGGCAGGCGGCTGCCTGCGGCAGCCCGAGCCAGGGGGTGGGATGATCCCACCCCATTCGGCAAAGCCCAGCAGGTGGGGGGATGAGCCCACCCGTGCAGCTCTACAACACGCTCAGCCGATCGCTTGAACCGTTCATTCCGCTAGCTCCTCCGACGGTGACGCTGTATGTCTGTGGACCGACGGTGTATGACGACCCGCACTTGGGCCACGCGCGCAGCGCGTATACCTTCGAGGTGCTCCGGCGCACGCTAACGCAAGCAGGGTATCAGGTCCGCTTTGTTCGCAACGTGACCGATGTGGATGACAAGATTATTGAGAAGGCCCGACAAGAATACGAGCCACGAGCCACGAGCCACGAGCCACGAAACCTTGCTGCGTTGTGTGAAGCTGTGGCGGCTCGATATCTCAAGAGTTACCACGCGATGCTGGAGCGGCTGGGTATCCTGCCGCCGGACGTCGAGCCGCTGGCGACGCGGCACATTGACGACATGACCGAGATGATTGCGCAGTTGCTGGTGAAGGAGGCGGCGTACCAGGCGCAGGGCGACGTCTATTTTGCGGTGCGGAAGTTCGAGCGCTACGGCCGGCTGTCCAACCGCACGCTCGACGATTTGCAAGCGGGCGCGCGCGTGGAGCCTGGCGAGCAGAAGCGCGATCCGCTGGATTTCGCGCTGT
>CAYNXT010000086.1:2269-6943 GCA_964401235.1 uncultured Planctomycetales bacterium | reverse complement strand
AGCAAGAAGACCACCAGGAAGCTGGAGGCTGGAGGCTGGAGGCTAGACAGGCCGAACCATGGGGACAGGTCCACTTTTTCGAGGTTGGAAAGTCGAAACGTCCCCATTTTTTCGGCGCCCAGCGCCGGCGAAGTCCCGAGCGGCCCACTCAGGATCGGTGCGGCCGCGAGGGAGGCGGCGGTGAGGAGCGGAACGACGAGGCGCAACACGACGATCCACGGCGTGACACGAAACCGGGGCCGATACTCGACGGAATCTGGCTTGACAGCGTCGAGGGCGCGAGTTATAGTCGATGCATAGGGGTGAAGAGCTGATGAAACGAAACGGGAGTTCCGTGCCGCGACCAAAACCGGTTCCCTCGCATTGGAAAGAAGAGCTCGACTGGGCTTATTCGAAAACCGTCTATCCGAAACTCGCCCGAAAATACCCCAATCGTTGGGTGGCTGTTGCGCACCACCATGTGATTGCCTCAGGAACCAATCTGATGAAAGTCCACGCTCAAGCCCGACGAAAAGTGGATCGACCTGAGATTCCCCTTGTCTTTGTGGAGCGGGGAATTCATGTGTATCGCGTAGGGCATGGTGCTTGAACTTGAAGTTCGACGCTTTCTCGACCTGGAAGCGTTGGACCATGGGATTGAGCTGTTCTCCTTCCGGACCTGGGCCCGCGTTCAATGCAAGACTCCCGGAGGCTGGTCGCCCGTCTTGCGGGCGTTGATCGATACCGGCGCGCCTTTCTCGGTGCTGCCCAGGAGCTTGTGGTCTGGGATCGACGTGGAAGGCGGGTTCGCCACTCACCTGCGCGGCTTGATTCCCCATCCTGAGGCCGTCCTCCAAGCGCGCTTGGCCAACATCATGTGTCTGTTGAGCGACCTGAAGAACCGCACGATGAGTCTGTCCATCTGGGCGCTGCTGACGGAAGGTGAGGTTCCTTTGGTGCTTGGATGTGCCGGCGTGCTGGATCGCACTCAATTGTTCCTGGATGGACCGCACCAGCGCGCGCATCTCGAATTCTAGCCGTCTCCGCCAGACCCTGAACGTCACACCCTGAACAGTCTCTTCCTCTTCCATTTTTCTTTTCAGCCCCTGCCACGCGCGCGCGCGCCAGTGTCGGCCAGCTCCGGCCAGCGTTCGAACGAAGCCGGAGCAAGCAGCCGCCACGCGACGGAGCCAGCCCTGTCCCCACCAGGCCAGCCCCAAGAAGACGATGATG
The DNA here is from genome assembly GCA_964401235.1 of uncultured Planctomycetales bacterium. GTDB lineage: Bacteria > Omnitrophota > Gorgyraeia > Aquiviventales > Aquiviventaceae > CAYNXT01. The sequence goes on along the minus strand of CAYNXT010000086.1, from coordinate 5,731 downwards.
GATGACGGGTCAAGGGTGACGGGTGAAGGGTGAAGCGAGGCGACGAGCTGCGCGGCGGCCGGGGCGGCGGTGAGGAGGGGCAAGACACTCAGGAGAATGAGCGCCCGTGCGATCGACTGAAGAGGGTTGACAGTCCTGCGGACGCCAGCTACACTTAAAGAAGCGATGAGTGCGGATCCACGACGGTCAGAAGGCGGCAAGTTCTTTCTGGATATTGCGAAATATATTCTGACGGCGACCGTCGTGAGCAGCTTCCTCACGGAGCGAATTAACATCACGATCGGGTTAGTCGGACTAGCGGCTGGAGGCGTCGTGGCGGTCATCGGTTTCTTCGTCCTCCCGCCAAAGAAGAAGGAGAACAACGAATGAGTACGCCTATTGTGATCTTGGTCGGCCTGGCGATCGTCTGCGGAGCGTTGTTCGGCTTGCTCCAACTGCTTGATCACCGTCCGACTCGCCACGCCCACCACCGGCCGTAACGTGTGCTGACGCCCTCGTCTTAGCCGACCCGCTTCCTTCCCCACCCAAGCCATCGTCCCCAGCCGCGCCACCCCCCAGACTAAGTCCATCGTCCACGGCAATGCAAAAACAGCCAGCGCAAATTTTTCATTCGGCCTGCGGCCTGGAGCTTGCGGCGTGTTCCGCACCATGCCAGCTTCACTTCTACCTTTAGCCTGCTCGGAATTCCGTCTTGTGTCACTGGAACTTCCATGGCCGCCGCCGTCCGGCAACATGGGTGTGCGACTCAATAACAGAAGCTGATCCCGGACTCGGAGGGCGTAGATAAATTCACGCATGCGGTGCCAAGGCTTACCGCTATTCCACGCGCGGGCTAGCAAGGCATGTGCTTCCAGATCCTCCATTGTTAATCTGATGACGCGCGGGAAAAGCCATGTATCTCTTGGAAATGCCACCCCAGTCGGTTCTCCCGTTACTGAGAGCGTTTCCTGATCTCGGGCTGCGCGAGGAAGCGCCTGCGGGTGATCAAGGTTGATCAGTACGAGGTACTCGTCCGAAGTCCCATGGATTTCTGGCCGAGTTATGGCCTCGATAAAGCTTCCATCGTGTGGCATGATGCTGTACCAAAGCTTGCCCACACCAAACACACCGTAAGGACCACTGAACCGCAGAGAACCGCTGGCCTCGACTTGGCTTGCATCGCTTGGGGCGATGAAGTGAAGTCCTACATCCTGATGTCCGAGCCAATGGACTACTTCCAGGATCACCCTGTCACACATCGCTATCTCTTCTTCCTCGGTCTCAAGATTGAGAAAAATCTCAAGTAGCTTTTCTTTTTCTTCCGAAACAGCCACCTTCAAGAATCGCTGCCTGGAGGAAACTTGCTGAGCTGTAAGCTGCTTAAGAGACTTTAGGGCCTTCCTTCTCACCTGGCGATGCTGCCACCCTTGTCGTAACGCCCGTACAGCGCGCGCCAGTCCCCCCCGACCCATCTCAAGCCCTTGCTGGAGCCAGCCCAGACCAAGCGCTGCGACCAAGAGCAGAAGCCCGACGCTGGAGGCTCGAGGCTGGAGGCTGGAAACACCTGGTCCGGTCACATCCGCCAAGACTGGGCCTGCCGTCAGCAGCAGCGCGAAGACGGCCACGGCGAACGTGCCGCCTGACCCGCCCCGGCCACTGCCAGGCCCACGCCGGGGCCAGCGGCCGCCACCGTGTTCGCTGGCTTCGTTCGCCATCGCCTCAAGGATCTTCGCGGCACGCTCGACCGCCTGGCGCTGCGAGAGCGCATCCGCAGGTGCGGCCATCAAGCGGGCAATCAGCCGTGCCACACGATCAAGGTGTGATTTGGACACGGTCGGATCACGCTCCCATCGATCTTGCAGGATCGCCAGAATCCGACGTGGCGTCCGTGCGAATGGCGGCGGCACCGGATGGTACAGTAGCCAAAACAGGCCTTCGTCGCCGAGCTGGAAAGCCCAGGTTGGGCGGAGGTCGTCTCTCCCAACGTAGTCAATTTGGTTGACTTGCACCGGCTGGCCCTCAACGACATGGACCAGAATATTGTCCAGTTTCATATCTTCGTAGCGGATGCTTGCGCGCGCCAAGCGCGCCATTGAAGCGGCAAGCTGCGCGGCCACCCGTAGTCGAAACAGCCATCCTGGTCGCTGCTGGTCCAGCACGCGATCGAGGGGTTCCCCGTCCACCCACTGCCATCGCTGCAACGGCAAGGCTAATGGTTTGCTCGCCTCGTGCCACCAGAGTAACCTGCCCTTGCCTGCGTGCCGTCGCCAGACCGCTTGAGCCGACGCCGCATCTGAGGGACGGACATCAAGCCGCTCGACCGCTTCCAACACCACTAACCCTTCCGTGTCCTGACCCAACCGCCGTCGCACGCTGGCTGCGCGTGCTGGCGGAATAATCGTCTCGTCCGCAAAGAGAGGAATCTTGCCAGCCCATCGGCAACCAGTCGCGTCCCGCATCGAAACGATGACGTTCACTAGCCGTACCGTCACGACCGACTCAAGTTGATAGCCTGCGCGCGCCAATGGCCGACGCAGCAACGCTGCCCATGCCAACGCCACTGGATTTGGTCGATCCTTGTTGTCCAAGTCCTTCGCGCCGCGCAGCCGCTCGAATGTGGGCTCAAACCCAAAGGGACCAGTCGGCGGCTCCCAGCGTCCTGAGGTATCCTTGGGGCCACGTTTCGTCGGCCAGCGGCCGCCAAAATCAGAACCGTCCCTTATTTTTCGAGCATCTCTCACCAACACAGCCCCCAATCGGTAGATGGCTGCTCCATCGGACCCCCAATGCGCATCTCCAAAGAGCTGGATCCGTTCGATGCCAATGCGTTTCAAGTACTCCGCTCTATCGGGTTGTTCGTGTTTCTTGAGCTCATCGGCTTCCCAGAAGGATGTAAATGACGGATTGAAGTGTGTGAAGCTCCGCTTGCGCGCATCTTGCGCCAGCGGAATGATGGCCAGTGGCTGAGAGACAAGGTACGGCATAAACTCTTGCGCCAGATCCTCGAGGCCTGATCGTTTTACGAATAGGAAGTCGGCTTGTTGTCGGCCCAGCGTTTGCATCAGTCTCCATGCGAGTGTTTCTGGATTCCGAACAAATTCGCTCGCATCCGCCTGAACGAATAGGAGGATGCGGGGCTTCGTTGCCTGGCCCATATACGCCCAGTCGAACGTGACGCGAATCACCCCCGAACTGAGATTGGTCACCCGGACATTCGTCGCACCAATCTCATCAAGCTCGTACCGGACCCAAGCTTCGAGCCCGTAGCCCCGCGCTCGGAGGACGTCACTGACCTGACCCCACAATCCACCTTCAAGCCGCTTCGCTCGTGCATAGTAGTCAGCGTCTTCATGGGACAGGCGGGCTCGACGGCTCCGGAAGCCCATTGGATCTACAATGATGCCGCTGGTGGCGTTGCTCGCTAGGAGATAAGTTGACACATCGCTTCCGCCGCCTGGATAGATGCCGAGCAGATCCTCATCG
>CAYNXT010000086.1:0-2259 GCA_964401235.1 uncultured Planctomycetales bacterium | reverse complement strand
TCCTCATCGTGTAGATTGAGGACTCGTGCCATCTCCATCTGCCGTACGATTGCAGGAAACATCTCATCCTGGCTGATTAAATTCGCAAATCTAAGATCGTACGGTCGCTTGAGATATGCTGATCCTGACGTGGTGAGGCGATAGTGTTTCGGTGATGTAGCAACGCGTTCCAGATACCCTCGCTTCACAAGCTCGGCGAAGTCACGCTGTATCGTTCTCTCGCTCAATCCTGGGACCAGGCGGTGGTAACTCTGAACAGTCAGTCTTTCGTTTTGAGCAGCTTTCGCTAGAGCAGCATTCGACGTCATGGCGGTGAGGAGGTTTTTCCAATCGCCACCTGGCTTCTTGTCGAACCGGCCATCCGCCTTGCGCGGCTGTTCTATGAATCTGCCTGAGCGCTGTTGTGCCCACCTGATCGCTAGGAGGATCGCAGACTGCCATGGCCAGCGGCCGCCGAGCTGTCTCGCTGCGACCGTTGACGCTCCGTGCTCGGCATGGTACACTGCGCCTCGTAATGAGGAAGTACGCAGATGATGACGAGAATTGAGGCGGTTGAACAAATCTTGAGCAATTTGCGCTTGAGCACGCGTGAAAAGCAGCCGTTGGCTCAGTGGCTTCAGCAGGAACGCATGAAGCCGTGGGGCGACCGACTTGATGTCTTGTTCAAACGCATCGATGCGCGACAAAAGGGCTTGCCGCGCTTCTCGATGGCCGAGATCCAACGTGAGATCGACGCCGTTCGACGGGAGCCCCGCCAATGAAGCGAAACGGGAACGGTTCACCCCAGTCGCCCAAGCCCCTGCCCCGTCGATGGGAAGCGGAATATGATTGGGCCTTCGCGCACTACCACGAGCTCGCCACTCGGTACCCCAACGAATGGATTGCCTTCGCCCACCATCGGGTGCTGGCGCATGGGAAAGAGTTGATGCGGGTGTTGAACCAAGCTCGGAGGAAAGTCCGCGAGCGTGAGATCCCCCACTTGTTTGTGGAGCGGGGAATCCACGTGTATGCGCATTGACTTGACGCTCCGTCGCGCCCTCGATCTTGACGCGTTTGAACGGGGACAGACGCTCTTCACCCACCGCTGTTTCGCCCACCTGCGATTTCGCCAATCCGATGGCTGGAGTGACGAACGCCTGGCGATTCTCGATACCGGAGCGCCCTTCTCCGTGATTCCCACGACGCTCTGGAGTTCGCTGCGGGTTCGCCACTTGTTTGCTTCCCCCTTGCGCGGCATCGTTCCGAAGCTCAGTGCGAGTGTGCCGGCTCACTTGGCGCTCGTGGAGACCGTGATCACCGATGAGTACCGTGTCTCCCCGACCCTTCAAGTGGCTGCTCTGCTGGTCGATGCCCCCGACGTGCCGCTGATCCTGGGTTGGGCGGGATGCTTGGATCAGGCCAAGCTGTTGCTTGACCCACCACACAATCTGGCGTGGTTGGAGTTCGAATCCGGCTAACCACCCCGCTTCTCCCACCACCCAAGCCATCGTCCCCAGCAGCGCCACCCCCCAGACGATCGATCCAACCCATTCGAGGCTGGAGGCTCGAGGCTGGAGGCTGGAGAAAAATGGGGACGGGTCCACTTTTCCAAGATCGAAAAGTCGAAACGTCCCCATTTCTCCGGCCCCGGCTGGTGCGGTAAGGAGGGCGACCGCGAGGAACGGCAGCAGCAGGATGTGGGGACGCCACCCGAGCCAGTGTGCCAGTTGGCGCAGCACGTTCATCGTCACGATGTTCAGGCTGCCGAGTGCGCCGATGAACATTGCTCCAAGGATCCTCAGCAATAGGCCCGCGGCAAAACTCACCGACCAATCCTGCAGATCCTGCTCATCCACAACCAGAAACTGACGATCCATGCGTTCCTCACTGGCTCCGATACCACGCTGGATCGCGCTGGTGCCAAAGAAGCCCGGCTTCGTGTACGCTAACACACGATCGAAATACTCTGGGGGCAGCAGCACCGCTCGATATGGCCGTGGGCCGAACCACTGCAAGTTCCCTCGGATAAGGGCAAAGATTTGCAAGACCTCATCGAGTCCAGTGGGCCGGATTAACCGGCCAAACCATGTGATCCGGCGCTCGGTGGGATCTGGCTCCGTGGTCCATGTTCGAAGCTTCCAGATCGTGATCGGACGTCCCTGATAGCCCGCTCGTTCGTGAGAAAAGAACACCGGCCCCGGCGAGCCAAGTCTGACAAACGGCGCCAACACAGCAATGATGAGTAGTGCCAGCGGCAGCAGGAGCACCGCGGCGACGGTC